>JAGXRS010000329.1 GCA_018335615.1 Hydrogenophaga sp.
CATGTTCCGCTACTCCAAGCTCGGCCTGGCCATGCAGGCCTCGTCGCAGAACCAGCTGGCGGCCTATTACATGGGCATTCCGGTCAAGCGGCTCAACGGCCTGGTGTGGGGCCTGGCCGCTGCGGTGGCGGCCATTGCCGGCCTGCTGCTGGCCCCCATCACCTTCGTGCACGCCAACATGGGCTTCATCGGCCTCAAGGCCTTCCCGGCCGCGGTGGTGGGCGGCTTCGGCAGCCTGCCCGGCGCCATCGTGGGCGGCCTGATCATCGGCATCGTGGAGGCGCTCTCGGGCTTCTACCTGCCCGAAGGCGTGAAGGACGTGGCGCCCTACATCGTGGTGCTGCTGATGCTGGTGCTCAAGCCCAACGGCTTGTTCGGCGAAAAACTCCGCAAGAAAGTCTGAGGCCGATTCCATGCGATTCATATTCAAGACCGATTACGACCAGGACATTCGCCTGGCCAAGCATGGCGGGCATGTGTTCTGGTACGGGCTGCTCTGCCTGTTCCTGCTGACCGCGCCGTGGGTGATCGAGGAATACTGGCTCGCCCAGCTCACCTTTGTGCTGATCTATTCCATCGTGGGCCTGGGCCTGATGCTGCTGGCGGGCTTCACCGGGCTGTTCTCGCTCGGGCACGCCGCCTTCCTGGGGGTGGGCGCGTACACCCAGGCCATCATGGTCAACGCCGGTGTGCCCTTCCCGATTGCACTGGCCTGCGCGGGCCTGCTGGCCGCCGCCGTGGGCATGGTCGTGGGCCTGCCGGCGCTGCGGGTGAAGGGCATCTACCTCGGCATGGCCACCCTGGCCTTCGGCTTCATCGTCGAAGAAGCCATAGCGCGCTGGGAGAGCATGACCGGTGGCAACGCCGGCCTGATGGTGAGCTACCCCTCGATGTTCGGCTGGGAGCTGGACAGCACCAACGAGTTCTATTTCCTGTGCCTGGTGGTCACGGTGCTGGCCACGCTGGCCATCGTCAACCTGATGCGCTCCAGCACCGGCCGCGCCTTTGTGGCCATCCGCGATTCGGAGATCTCGGCCCAGAGCATGGGTATCCACCTGGCGCGCTACAAGACCCTGAGCTTCGCGCTCTCGGCCGCGCTGGCGGGCGTGGGCGGCGCGCTGTACGCGCACAAGATCCAGTTCCTCTCGCCCGAGCAGTTCAGCATCATCCAGTCGATCGACCTGCTGCTGCTGGTGGTGATCGGCGGCCTGGGCTCGATCCACGGGGCCTTCCTGGGTGCGATCTTCCTGATCGTCATGCCCCAGCTGATCGCCCTGGGCAAGGACTTCCTGCCCGCTGCCATCGGCCAGTCGGCCGGTCTGCAGGGCACTGTGTACGGCCTGGTGCTGATCGCCTTCGTGCTGTTTGAACCGATGGGCCTCTACGGCCGCTGGCTCAAGGTGCGGGCCTACTTCCAGCTGTTCCCGTTTTACCGCAAGGGCATGTTCAAGCGGCAGAAGACGTTCCAGAAATCAGACCGCTTGAAATGAAGAGATGGCCCACCCCCGCGCCACACCTTCGGTGTGTCACCCCCTCAAGGGGGCAACGCCTGCGGCCTGGCAAAGCCAGTTCCGCGGCGTTCTGGGCCCAACACGTTCTCCGGCCCGTTGATGGACTGTCGAGTTCCTGTTTTTATATGGATGGCCCATGAGTGAAATCCTGCTGTCTGCCAAAAACCTCAGCGTGCGCTTCGGCGGCGTGCTGGCGGTCAACAAGGTGAGCTTTGACGTGAAGCGTGGTGAGGTGTTCACGCTGATCGGGCCGAACGGTGCGGGCAAGACGACCGTGTTCAACCTGATCAGCCGCATCTACACGCCCACCACCGGCACCATCGACTACGCGGGGCCGAACGGCATGCTGCGGCTCACCGAGCAGCCGCCGCACAAAATCGCGAGCCTGGGCATTGCGCGCACCTTCCAGAACATCGAACTGTTCGAACACGCCACCGTGCTGCAGAACCTGCTGATCGGGCGCCACACGCACCGGCGCACCGGCCTGTGGAGCGAGATCTTTTTCAGCGGCAAGACACGCGCCGCCGAGATCGAGGCACGCGAAAAGGTGGAGCAGGTGATCGACTTCCTCGACCTGCAGCACCACCGCGAATCGATGGTGGCCGGCCTGCCCTACGGCGTGCGCAAGGTGGTGGAGCTGGCGCGGGCCCTGTGCACCGAGCCCCAACTCTTGCTGCTCGACGAACCCTCTTCCGGCCTGAACGTGGAGGAAACGGAAGACATGGCGTTCTGGATCACCGACATCAAGGACGTGCTGGGCATCACCGTGCTGATGGTGGAGCACGACATGTCGCTGGTGTCCAAGGTGTCCGACCGGGTGCTCGCCATGAGCATGGGCGCCGAACTGGCCACCGGCACGCCGGCCGAGGTGCAGCGCGACCCCGGCGTGATCGAGGCCTACCTGGGCTCGGTGGACGATGTGTCCAGCTTGCGCCGCGACAACGCGAAGGTGGCCGCATGACCGCTCCCGTCACCGACAACGCCGTGCTGAAGCTGCTCAACGTCGAGAGCGCCTACGGCCCCATCAAGGCCATCCGGGGCGTGAGCCTGCAGGTGCGCCGCGGCGAGATCGCCACCGTGCTGGGTTCCAACGGTGCCGGCAAGACGACGATCCTCAAGACCATCAGCGGCATCATCGACCCCCGCAAGGGCAGCATCGAGTTCAAGGGCGAGAACATCACCGCACAGGACCCTGCCTTCATCGTGCAGCAGGGCCTGAGCCATGTGCCCGAAGGGCGCGAAGTCTTCCCCCTGCTCTCGGTGCGCGACAACCTGCTCATGGGTGCCTATACGCGCAAGGACCGCGACGGCGTGGCGCGCGACATGGAGCTGGTGTTCAACTACTTCCCCATCCTGCGCGAGCGCGCCACGCAGGACGCCGGCCTGCTCTCCGGCGGCCAGCAGCAGATGCTGGCCATCAGCCGCGCACTCATGGCCAACCCCGACCTGATCCTGCTCGACGAACCCAGCCTGGGCCTGAGCCCCAAGCTGACCAAAGAAATTTTCGAGATCGTGGTGCGCATCAACCGCGAGCGCGGCACCACCATCCTGCTGGTCGAGCAGAACGCCAACATGGCATTGAACGCGTCCGACTATGGCTATGTGCTGGAGAACGGCCGCATCGTCATGGAAGACACCTGCGCCCACCTGCGCGAGAAGGACGACATCAAGGAGTTCTACCTCGGCATGAAGGAAGAAGGCGTGCGCGCCGACCGGCGCTGGAAGAAGAAGAAAAACTGGAGGTAGAGGTGGCACCCCCCGCAACGCTTCGCGCTACCCCCCAGGGGGCGGCACTGGCGGCCCGGCAGAGCCGATTCCGCGGTGCCCTGGGTGGCGTCGCCCCGTGGCCCGACTGTGGTTTTGACCTGGAATATCTAGCATGAGCAACCTTTGGGACCTTTCCCGGATTCAGCCACAGCACGAAGTCGTGATGGCGGGCGACACCATTCCGGCGATGTTCTGGAATGCCGTGCGCGCACGCGGCCCGAACATCTGGATGCGCCAGAAAGACTTCGGCATCTGGCGCAGCTGGACCTGGAACCGCACCGGCGAGGCGGTGCGCGAGATCGGCAACGGCCTGCTGGCGCTGGGCTTTGGCGCGCGTGAAACCGCCTCCATCCTGTCGAACACCACGGTCGAATGGGTGCTGTGCGACCTGGCGGTGCTCAGCGCCGGTGGCGTGGCCAACGGCATCTACCCGACCGACGCACCCGAACAGGTGCAGTACCTCTGCGCCGACTCGGGCACCACCGTGCTGTTCGTGGAAGACGACGAGCAGCTCGACAAGGCGCTGGAGGTGCGCCACGAGCTGCCGCTGCTCAAGAAGAT
>JAGXRS010000330.1 GCA_018335615.1 Hydrogenophaga sp.
GCTGGCCGTCAATGCCCAGGCCGCCCCAGACGATGGGACCGGTGTCCACGTTCACCGGCTGGCCGTGGCAGTGCGTGCGCTTGCCGTTGGATTCCATGTCCATCTGCTGCACGAAGGGCGTGAAACGGCCCAGGCGCGAGGCGTAGGGCACGATCAGCTGGGTGGGCATTTGCAGGAAATTGCGGTTCCAGATGCCGTACAGCGCCATCTGCACCGGCAGGTTCTGCGACAGCGGCGCCTGGGCGAAGTGCCCGTCCATGGCGCGGGCGCCGGCCAGGAACTGGCGGAAGCCGTCGGCGCCGATGGCAATGGCCAGCGGCAGGCCCAGCGCTGACCACACCGAATAGCGCCCGCCCACCCAGTCCCAGAACAGGAAGGTGCGCTCGGGCGGATAGCCCATGCTCGCGGCCTTGGCCGGGCTGGCCGTGATGGCCACCAGGTGCTGCGACAGGGCGTCGGGCGGGCAGCCGCCGTCGATCAGCCAGCGCCGGGCGCTGGCGGCGTTGGTGAGCGTTTCCTGCGTGGTGAAGGTCTTGGACGAGACGATCAGCAGGGTGCGCGCTGGGTTCAGCCCGCGCAGCACGCTGTACAGCGCCCAGGCGTCGGGGTTGGACACGTAGTGCACGCGCACGGTGTCGTGTGCCAGGTGGGCCAGCGCGTCGGCGGCCATGCGCGGGCCGAGGTCGGAGCCGCCAATGCCGATGTTCACCACATCGGTGATGGCTTCGCCGCTGTGGCCGTGCACCTCGCCGGCGCGCAGCCGGGTGGCGAAATCGCACACGCGGCCCAGTTCGCGTTGCACATCGGCCTGCACCACAGCACCCCAGGGGCCGCCCCAGGACGGGTCGCCGCGCAGCGCCACATGCAGCACCGGCCGGTCTTCGGTGGTGTTGATGGCCTCGCCGCGGAACATGGCGTCGCGGTGGTCGGCCACACCCGCCTGTTCGGCCAGGGCCTGCAGCGCGCCGTGCACGGCGGGGCTGCAGCGCTGGCGGCTGGCGTCGAGCGTGAGGCCGGCGGCGCTCACGGCCATGCGCGCTTCACGGGCCGGGTCGGCGGCCAGCAGGTCGCGCAGGTGGGGCTGCGGTGCGGCTGCGAGAGCCGCCAGCTGTTGCCAGGCGGGCAGTTCCTGAGGGGTTTTGTGCGGGATGGGCATGTGACAGATCGGTGGTTTTTCAGCGGGTGTGCGGGTGGGTTCCTGGCCGCGTATATCCATTAGTTTTACATGAGAGCGGGTGGGCGCTTTCACCACTGCGCACGCCCTGCCAGCCCCGGGCGGCGTCGGCCTGCACCGCGCTCGGCGGGTGTGTCAGCCAAGCAAGCTCAGTGCCACGGCCTCGCGCGCCAGCCGGGTGATGCGCGCCCAGTCGCCCTGCTGCAGCGCGTCGGCTGGCGTGAGCCAGGAGCCGCCGGCCATGGTCACGTTGGGCAGGGCCAGGAAGTCGCGCAGGTTCTCGGGGCTCACGCCGCCGGTGGGGCAGAACTGCACGTCCGGGATCGGTGCGCCCAGCGCCTTGAGCATGCCCAGGCCGCCGGCCTGCTGCGCGGGGAACAGTTTCATGAGCCTGAAGCCCTGCTCGCGGCGCTGCATCACCTCGCCGGGCGTCATCACGCCGGGAATGAAGGGCAGTTGCGCGGTCTGCACCGCCTCGACCAGGGCGTCGCTGCAGCCGGGGGAGAGGGCAAACGTGGCCCCCGCGTCGATCACGCGCTGCACCTCGGCCACGCGGGTCACGGTGCCGGCGCCCAGGTGCATCTGCGGCACGGCCTTGGCCACCGCCTCGATGGCCACCAGCGCGGCGTCGGAGCGCAGGGTGATTTCCATCACGTCGATGCCGCCTTCGAGCAGGGCATGGGCCAGCGGCACGGCATGCGCCGGGTCGGCCAGCACGATGACGGGGACGACGCGGGAGGTGAAGGCGGGGCGGCTGAAGCAGGTGGTGGTCATGGTCGTGGTCTCGGGTCGGGTGTGCTGGCCGATGCACAGCGCTTTTGTCGGGGCGGGCTGAGGGAAGCGTTGGCGCAGGAGGCAAAGGATCTCCAACGCCTGCCCCCATCCCGGCCTTCCTCCAGAGAGGGAGGGAGCCAGTCATCGCTGCGGCTCGGCGTTCGAGGATCGGAGCGGGAGCAGGAGACCGCTGCGGTGAGGCGTTCGAGGATGGCGGTGTCTGGCTTCCTCCCTCTCTGGAGGAGGGTTGGGGTGGGGGCTCCGGCTTGGGTGCTCACCATCAGAAGGGCTGGCCGAACAGCGGCGATGCGCCTGTTTCGGCGGTGCTGGCGTGTGCCCGGAACAGGCCGAACAGTTCGCGGCCAGTGCCGTGCGCGTTGGCGCTGAGGTCCGGGTGCTGCACGGTGCGCGCGGCCAGGGTGGTGGCGTCCACCTCCAGTTCCAGCACGCCGCGTTCGCAGTCCAGCGTGATCCAGTCGCCGTCGTGCACCTTCGCAATCGGGCCGTCGGCCAGCGCCTCGGGGCTGAGGTGGATGGCGGCGGGCACCTTGCCCGAGGCGCCGCTCATGCGGCCGTCGGTCACCAGTGCCACCTGAAAGCCCTGGTCCTGCAGCACGGCCAGCGGCGGCGTGAGTTTGTGCAGCTCGGGCATGCCGTTGGCGCGCGGGCCCTGGTAGCGCACCACGGCGATCAGGTCGCGGTGCAGCTCGCCGGCGTTGAACAGGGCCAGCAGGTCGTGCTGGTCGCTCACCACCACGGCCTGGGCCCGCACCACGCGGTGTTCGGGCTTCACGGCCGAGACCTTCACCACGCTGCGGCCCAGGTTGCCCTTGAGCAGGCGCAGGCCGCCGTCGGCGCTGAACGGCTCGCTCACGGGGCGCAACACGGCGGTGTCGCCGCTGAGTTCGGGCACAGGGCGCCAGGCCAGGACCCCGTCGTTGAGCCAGGGCTCCGTGGCGTAGGGGTTCAGGCCGTGGCCCATGACGCTGAACACGTCGCCATGCAGCAGGCCGTTGGCCAGCAGCTCGCGCATGAGGAAGCCCATGCCGCCGGCGGCGTGGAAGTGGTTCACGTCGGCGCCGCCGTTGGGGTACACACGCGCCAGCAAAGGAATGACACCGGAGAGTTCGGCGAAGTCGTCCCAGTCGATCAGCACGCCGGCCGCGCGGGCCATGGCCACCAGGTGCAGCGTGTGGTTGGTCGAGCCGCCCGTGGCCAGCAGGCCGATGATGCCGTTGACCACCGTCTTTTCGTCCACGATGTCGGCCATGCAGATGGCCGGCTCGCCGGTGCGTCCGGTGTTGGCCACGGCCCGGCGCAGGGCTTCGCGGGTGAGTGCCTCGCGCAGCGGCGTGCCCGGGTTGACGAAGGACGAACCGGGCAGGTGCAAGCCCATGATCTCCATCAGCATCTGGTTGCTGTTGGCCGTGCCGTAGAAGGTGCAGGTGCCAGGGCTGTGGTAGGCCTGTGCCTCGCTTTCCAGCAGCGCGTCACGTCCCACCAGGCCCTGGGCGTATTGCTGGCGCACCTTGGCCTTGGCGTCGTTGGACAGGCCGGTGGTCATGGGGCCTGCGGGCACGAAAACGGTGGAGAGGTGGCCGAATTGCACCGCGCCCATGAAAAGGCCGGGCACGATCTTGTCGCAGATGCCGAGCATGAGCGCGGCGTCGAACACGTTGTGCGACAGCGCCACGGCGGTGCTGAGGGCGATCACGTCGCGCGAGAACAGCGAGAGCTCCATGCCCGCGGCGCCTTGCGTCACGCCGTCGCACATGGCCGGCACGCCGCCAGCCACCTGCGCTGTGACGCCCAGGTGCCGTGCGTGTTCGCGCAGGAATTCGGGGTACTGCTCGTAGGGCTGGTGGGCCGAGAGCATGTCGTTGTACGCGGTGACGATCCCGATGTGCGGCGCCCGCTCGGCGTGGATCTTCAGCTTGTCACGGGCTGGCAGGGCCGCGGTGGTGTGGGCCATGTTGGCGCAGCCCATGCCGGCGCGTTGGGTGCCGGCCGTGCGCTGGGCGGTCACGGACCGCAGGTAGGTGTTGCGGCTGTCGGCGCTGCGGTCGATGATGCGCTGGGTGACTTGGGCGATGGTGGCGTTCAAGGGTGCGGTCATGTTTGGCCTATCCAGACGCTCACAGGCGTCTGCGTGTTGTGCAGGATCAGTGAAACGGGCAGGGCTTCGTCGCGTGCCCGCGCGGCGCGGCGGTAGACAAACTCTTTGGTCTCGCCGGCCAGACTCAGCACCAATTCCCGCGAGGCGAGCAGGGCGCTGAGCGTGAAGGTCAGGCGCGCATGGGGGGCCGTCTCGGGCACCATCCAGGCCAGCCGGCGGTCGGTGGCGATGGCGCGGGCGTAGCCGGGCGCGCCGGGAAACAGCGAGGCGGTGTGCGCGTCTTCGCCCATGCCGAGCACGGCCACGTCCAGCGGCCAGGGCAGGGCGGCGATGCGGCGCTCGGCGTCGTTGACCAGGGTGTCGAGCACCTCGGCGTTGAACGTTGCCGGCAGTTCGCCGAAGAACGGCAGGAAGCGAGCAGCGGCGGCCC
>JAGXRS010000331.1 GCA_018335615.1 Hydrogenophaga sp.
TGGCGCTGGTCGAACAGCAAACCGCCGCAGCCCTGCAGGCCCCCGCCTTCGACGGCCGCGAAATCGCGCTCACCCAGCACAGCGCGCAGCTGCTGCGCCAGCTCGGCCTGTGGCAGCACCTGGGCGAGGACCACATTGCGCCGCTGAAAGTGGCGCTGGTGATGGACGGCGCCCACGGCCCGGGCCAGGCGCGCATGCACATCAGCCACACGCACAGCCCGCCGTGCCACGCGCTGCCCGAGCTGGGGCATCTGGTGGGCAACCACCACATCCGCCGCGCGGCCTGGCGGGCGAACTTTGACGACCCGGCGGCGGCCGGCGCGGCACCCACGCTGTTCAGCGGCGAACAGGTGAGCCAGATCCACACCAGCGCCAGCGGTGCCCGTCTGGTGCTGGCCAGCGGCACCACCCTGACCGCCCGTCTCGTCGTGGCAGCCGACAGCCGCCACTCGTCCACGCGCCGCGCCATGGGCATCCCGGCCGACCTGCACGACTATGGCCGCAGCATGCTGGTCTGCCAGATGACGCACGAGCAGGCGCACTTCGACACCGCCTGGGAATGGTTCGACCATGGCCAGACGCTGGCGCTGCTGCCCATGAATCCCTGCCCGCTCACCGGGCAGCACCGTTCCTCGGTGGTGCTGACGCTGCCCAGCCACGAACTGCAGGCGCTGCTCGACCTGCCGGACGAGGCCTTCGGCGCCGCCATGACCCGGCGCTTCGACGAGCGCCTGGGGCGCATGCAGCTGGCCAGCACCCGTCACGCCTACCCGCTGGTGGGCGTGTGGGCGCGCCGCCTGGTGGCGCAGCGTTTCGCTGCCGTGGGCGACGCTGCCGTGGGCATGCACCCCGTCACGGCGCACGGCTTCAACCTCGGCCTGCGCAGCATCGAGGTGTTGTCGCGCCTGCTCATCGAAGCCCGGCGCAGCGGGCAGGACATCGCTTCGCCCGCCCTGCTGGAGCGTTACCAGCAGACCCACCAGCACGCCAGCCGCGGCCTCTACATGGCCACGCACGCCCTGGCCAGCCTCTACACCCAGGAGCAGGCGCCGGCGCGCTGGCTGCGCCACACCCTGGTGCAGCTGGGCGAGCGCCTCACCCCGTTCAAGCGCGTGCTCGCGGGCAGCCTGACCGGCCTGCACTGAAGGGGCGCGAAGGCGCCAGCGCGGCCAGCGCGCGGCGTCCCCCAGAAGGCGCTGATCGATTGCGGCATGTCAAGCCACCGGTAAGGGAAAAGGTCTAGATTGGATGTGCCATTCCAACGGGCAAGCACAAGCCCGCAAGACCACCCTCCCGAGGAAACCCTGCATGCTGTCCGCCTACATCACCCACTCCGACTGCGCACGCCACGAGATGGGCCCGCAACACCCCGAGTGCCCCGAGCGCCTGGGCGCCATCAACGACCACCTGCTGGTCAAGGGCCTGCTCGACTACATGGTGCCCTACGACGCGCCGCTGGCGACGCTGGAGCAGCTGAGCCAGGCGCACGCCTCGCTCTACGTGAGCGAACTCATGGCCGCTTCCCCCACCGAAGGCCTGCACCCGGTGGACCCCGACACCTACATGAACCCGCACACCCTCACCGCCGCCTTGCGCGCGGCCGGCGCCGCGGTGCAGGCCACCGACCTGGTGGTATCGGGCAGCGTGCCCACGGCCTTCTGCTGCGTGCGCCCGCCGGGGCACCACGCCGAGCGCTCGGCCGCCATGGGTTTCTGCTTTTTCAACAACGTGGCGGTGGGCATCCGCCACGCGCTCAACGTGCACGGCATCCAGCGCGTGGCGCTGATCGACTTCGACGTGCACCACGGCAACGGCAGCGAAGACATCTTCCAGGGCGACGAGCGGGTGCTCATGTGCTCGATCTTCGAGAAAGGCCTGTACCCCTTCAACGGCGACGAGGCCACCGGGCCGAACATGGTCAACGTGGGCCTGCCCACGCGCTCGGGCAGCGACGCCTTCCGCGAAGCCGTCACCGAACACTGGCTGCCCGCGCTGGACGCGTTCGCGCCGGAACTCATCTACATCTCGGCCGGCTTCGACGCCCACCGCGAGGACGACATGGGCAACCTCGGCCTGGTGGAAGCCGACTATGCGTGGGTGACACAGCAATTGCTCAAGATTGCACAAAAACACGGCAAAGGGCGCATCATTTCCTGCCTGGAAGGCGGCTATGTGCTGAGCCCGCTGGCCCGCAGCGCCGCCGCCCATGTGCGGGTGCTCATCGGCGCCGACTGATCAACCTCAAGGTCTCATGGACAAACACTACCTATCCCCGCTTTTTGAACCCCAGAGCATTGCCGTCTTCGCCGGCATGGCCGGTACTGCCGGGATGGTCGGCACAACCGAATCAGCCGGCGACACCGAGCACCCGCTGCCCCATGCGCGCATCCTCATGGACGCCCTGCGGGCCCAGCGCTTCACCGGCAACCTGGTGTTTCTCGACATCCACACCACCGGCACCCTGGCCGACCTGGCCCAGACCCGTGCCGATCTGGCCATCATCGCGCTGCCACCCGCCGAGGCCATCGAGGCCCTGGAAGTGGCCGGCCGCATCAAGTGCCGCGCCGCACTCGTCATCGGCAGCGGTACACCCGCCGACGTGGCCGCCGAGATGCACCGCGTGGCACGGCGCCACGGCATGCACCTGCTGGGCCCGAACAGCATGGGCTTTCAGCGACCGCGCAGCGGGCTCAACGCCAGCGTGGCCGGCCCGCTCACCACAGCAGGCCCGCTGGCCCTCATTTCCCAGTCGGGAGCGCTCACCGCTTCCATCCTCGACTGGGCCAGCCTCAACGCCGTGGGCTTCTCCACCGTGGTCTCGCTCGGCCCCAACACCGCGGTCGACATCGCCCAGGTGCTCGATTACCTGGCGTCGGACCAGCACACCCACAGCATCGTCGTTTACATGGAAGGCATTTCCAGCGCGCGCCGCTTCATGAGCGCGCTGCGTGCCGCGGCCAATGCCAAGCCGGTGGTGGTGCTCAAGGCCGGCCGCAAACAGGCTGGCAACCGGGCCGCGCAAACGCACAGCGGCGCCATCGTGGGCAGCGACGACGTGTTCGACGCCGCGCTGCGGCGCGCCGGCGCGGTGCGCGTGCGCTCGTTCGTGGAACTGTTCTCCGCCGCCAAGTGCCTGGCCTCACGCTACCGGCCGGTGGGCAAGCGCCTGGCCATCGTCACCAACGGCGGCGGCCCGGGCGTGCTGGCGGCCGACTGGGTGAGCGAGATCGAA
>JAGXRS010000332.1 GCA_018335615.1 Hydrogenophaga sp.
CCACGATGGAGCGGCGCACCTTGTCGCTCCAGTAGTCGTAATGGGCAATGCGGCGCAGGCTGCCTTCGATGCCGCCCAGCACGATGGGCACGTCCTTGAACGCCTCGCGGCAGCGCTGGCTGTAGACGATGGCCGCGCGGTCGGGGCGCTTGCCGCCCACATCGCCCGGGGTGTAGGCATCGTCGCTGCGGATCTTCCGGTCGGCGGTGTACCGGTTGATCATGGAATCCATGTTCCCGGCGGTCACGCCCCAGAACAGGTTGGGCTTGCCCAGCGCCTTGAAGGGTTCGGCGCTCTGCCAGTCGGGCTGGGCGATGATGCCGACGCGAAAGCCTTGGGCCTCCAGCACGCGGCCGACCACGGCCATGCCGAAGCTGGGGTGGTCCACGTAAGCGTCGCCCGTCACCAGGACGATGTCGCAGCTGTCCCAGCCGAGCTGCTGCATCTCGGCGCGGCTCATGGGCAGGAACGGCGCCGTGCCGAACCGCTTCGCCCAGTACGGGCGGTAGCTGGTGATCGGCTTTGCAGCGCGCGCGAAGAAAGAAACGTCGACAGGGGCGTTCATGGGCAGCAATCGGGGGATAACCCGCAAGTGTACGGTTGCCACCCCAACCCGCACAGGGGGCAGGGCTACCCACCGGTCGGCTGGACGATCCGGGCCCGAGCAGCAGCGGGTCGCCCGGCAGACGGACTCAGAGGTCGTTCAGCGACGCCGCAATGTGCGCGCCGAACACGGCCGGGTCGCCCAGCGCCTGGGCGTTCATGAGCGCCAGCTTCACCAGGAACAGCTCGGACTTCTCGGGTCCGGCCTGGTCGATCGCGGTGGCCAGGGCGTCGTAGACCTGTTCCAGGCCCGCGATGTCAAGGGCGGGGGACGGGGTGTGGCTCATGTTCAGGCTCCAGTGGGTTGGGCGGTGGTGGCAAGGCCGGCGGCGGTGCTCAGGGCGGCGCGCAGGCGGGTGGCGTCCAGCGTCATCCAGCGGGCGCACACATGCTGGTCGGGGCGCAGCAGGTAGGCGCCGCCGGCGCCGCGCAGGCCGTAGCGCTGGCGCAGGTGGCCGCTGGCATCCGCCAGCGTGTCGTCGGCGCCAGCCACGGGTTGCACCGCGCCGGGCTGCTGGCCGGTGATGGCGAGCACACGCACCGGCAGGCCCTGGGCGCGGCAGGTGTTGACCACGTCCATCAGCGGCTCGGGCATGGCGGGGGCGTCGGTCACGTACAGCAGGGCAAACGAATGGTCCAGGTGGTCGAGCAGGAAATCGTCTGCCGCCAGGCGCACGTTCTGCGGCGGTGCGCCGTGCGCCGGCCCGGCCTTGAACAGGGCGTTGTCATCACCCGCGCTGTTGAGCGCCGAGTGCGTGTACTCGTGGGGGCGCGAGGTGCGCCAGTGGTAGAGCGGGCCGACGAAGGGCTGGGTGAGCGACAACGACAGCACCGCGTCGCGCAGCAGGCGAAAGCCCCGGCTGGGCGGCGTCATGAAGCGCGTGCTCTTGCCCGCTTCGTCGATGATCTCGCGCGCCGCGGCCACGCGCTCGGCGCTGTAGGTGGCCAGCAGCGCCTCGGGCGACACGCCGCGGGCCACCAGCGCCAGGCGCCAGGCCAGGGCCTGGGCGTCCTGGAAACCGGTGTTGGCGCCGCGCACGCCGAAGATCGGCAGCAGGTGGGCCGCGTCGCCGGTGAAGAGCACGCGGCCGTGCCGGTAGTCGGGCAGCGTGAGCGTGCGGGCCGAATACACCGAGCTCCAGTCCATTTCCCAGGGCACGCCGGCGTGGCCGATCATGGCCAGCTGCGCGTCGATGCGGGTCTTGAGCGACTCGGGTGACAACGCCTGCTCAGGCGTCTCGTCGGCCGGCAACTGATAGTCCACGCGCCAGATGCCGTGCGGCTCGCGGTGCATGAGGATGGTGTTGCCGGGGTTCCACTCGGGGTCGAAATAGGCCAGGCGCTCGGTGGGCAGCGGCAGGTCCACGCGGATGTCGGCGATCACGAAGCGGCCTTCGTACGAAGCGCCTTCGAGCTTCAGGCCCAGCAGCGTGCGGATGGCCGAGCGGGCACCGTCGGCGGCCACCAGCCAGTCGGCCTCCAGCGTGTAGGGGCCTGCCGGCGTGTCCGCCTCGACGCGGGCGCGTCCCCCGCCCTGCTCCACCGCGTTCACGCGGTTGCCCCAGCGCAGTTCGATCAGCGGGTGGGCGTTTGCGGCATCGACCAGGTATTCCTCCAGGTACTGCTGCTGCAGGTTGATCATGGGAAAGAAGCGGTCATCCGGGTCGTGCGGGCCTTCCATGCGGAAGACGCGCTGGCCGCGGTAATACGAGTTGCCGAAGCGCCACGGCAGACCGTTGGCGGTGACGCGGTCGGCCACGCCGGCCTGCTGCAGGATCTCCATGGAGCGGCGGGTGAACACGATGGCGCGGCTGCCCTCGCACACCTGCTGTTCGGATTCCAGCACCACGCTGTTGACACCGTGGCGCGCCAGTTCCAGCGCGGTCACCAGCCCGATGGGGCCGGCGCCGGCGATCACCACCGGGTGGCGCTGCGGCTCGGGGTGCTGCGTCGGTAGCCAGGCGTCGAACACCTGGTAGGGGTAGTAGATGGAGCGCCGGGGTTCGGCATGGGGCTGGTGCATGAAGGTCTCCTGCGGGGCGGTTCGGTCGAGCACGCAGTGTAGGCAACGAGACCTGCAAGCCTGTCCCTGAATGGGGACAATGGAAAACCCGCAGCGCAGCGGATCAGCAGAGGGTCAGGGCGTGCTTGCCGGATCGATCAGCAAAGCCAGCAGTTCCCGCTGGCCCGACACGCCGAGCTTGCGGCAGACCCGCTTCACATAGGTCTGGGCACTGGCCAGGGTGAGGCCCAGTTGCTGCGCCATCGCCTCCAGGGTGCTGCCCCGCATCAGACAGCGCAGCACGTCGTGGTCGCGCTGCGTCAACTGCGGCGCCCGTTGCGCCAGCCGGGCCAGCAACAGGTCGGGGAGGTCCTGTTGCAGTGCCTGCCCGGTGTGGTGCAGGCGCACGGCGTGCACGATCAGCGGCGCGAAGGCCTCCACCAGCGCCAGGGCGGCGTCGTCGAACGGACCGTGCTCAACCCCCCGGTACAGGTTCACCGAGAGCCAGCGCCGTCCCTCGAACAGCGCCAGGATCGCCAGGCGCTCGGCCACCTGCGGCAGTTCGTAGCAGATGCGGCGGTAGTCGGGGTGGGCGATGTCGTCGCCGCGCTGGCGGTGCAGCACGATGCGCGGCTCGGCGGCGCTGGCCCGGCGGGCAGCGGCCAGTTCGGCGCGCATGACGGCGGCGCTGCCGTCGAGCCGGTAGAAGCGC
>JAGXRS010000333.1 GCA_018335615.1 Hydrogenophaga sp.
CCCTGGCCGGCATCCACATCAACTGGTTCAACACCTTCCAGTTCGCCCACGCCTACGCCCGCGGCGAAGGCATGAAGCACTACACCGAAATGGTGCAGGAGCCCGAATTCGCTGCACGCGACAAGGGCTACACCTTCGTGTCGCACCAGCAGGAAGTCGGCGCTGGCTACTTCGACGACGTGACCACCGTGATCCAGGGTGGCTCGTCCTCCGTGAAGGCACTCACCGGCTCGACCGAAGAAGAGCAGTTCCACTGATCCCCTAAGCCCGTCCAACGGGCGGGCCAAGGCGAGCGAAGCCCGGGCAACCCCCGGGCTTTTTTGTGGGAAAATCTTTTCTTTATCGAATCCACAAGAGCGAGAAAGGCAAATCGGTTATGACACCGCGAACTCACAAGGGCACATTCCTGGCCGCCTAGGCCTGCAGTTCGCGCCTGCCCGACTCCTTTTCCTTCTCTCTCCAGCGCGGCCCCTGCCGCGCTTTTTTGTTTTCTGGACACCCATGTTGCACATCACGCTCCCCGACGGCTCCCAACGCGAATTCCCTGGCCCGGTCACTGTGGCCGAGGTCGCGGCCTCCATCGGTGCCGGCCTGGCCAAGGCCGCGCTGGCCGGCAAGATCGGCGACAAGGTCGTGGACACCAGCCACCAGATCACGGCCGACAGCCCGCTGTCCATCATCACGGCCAAGGATGCGGATGGCCTGGAGGTGATCCGCCATTCCACCGCGCACCTGCTGGCTTACGCTGTCAAGGAGTTGTTCCCCGAGGCGCAGGTGACGATCGGCCCGGTGATCGAGAACGGCTTTTTCTACGACTTCTCGTACAAGCGCCCGTTCACACCGGAAGACCTGGCCGCCATCGAGAAGCGCATGGCCGAGCTGGCCGCGAAGGACGAGCCCGTGGTGCGCCGCGTGCTGCCGCGCGACGAGGCGGTGGCCTACTTCAAGGGGCTGGGCGAACACTACAAGGCCGAGATCATCGCCAGCATCCCGACCAACGAGGACGTGTCGTTGTACCGCGAAGGCGCGTTTGAGGACCTCTGCCGTGGCCCCCACGTGCCCAGCACCGGCAAGCTCAAGCACTTCAAGCTCATGAAGGTGGCCGGCGCCTACTGGCGTGGTGACCACCGCAACGAGATGCTGCAGCGCATCTACGGCACCGCCTGGGCGAGCAAGGAAGACTTGCAGCAGCACCTGCGGATGATCGAGGAGGCTGAGAAGCGCGACCACCGCAAGCTCGGGCGTGAACTCGACCTGTTCCACATCGATGAGCATTCGCCCGGCACGGTGTTCTGGCACCCCAAAGGCTGGACGCTGTGGCAGGAGGTGGAGCAGTACATGCGCCGCGTCTACCGCGAGAACGGCTACCAAGAGGTGAAAGGCCCGCAGATTCTGGACCAGAGCCTGTGGGAGAAAACCGGGCACTGGGACAAGTACCGCGAGAACATGTTCGTGACCGAGTCGGAGAAGCGCGACTACGCGCTCAAGCCAATGAACTGCCCGGGCCACATCATCATCTTCAAGCAGGGCATCAAGAGCTACCGCGACCTGCCGCTGCGATTCGGCGAATTCGGCCAGTGCCACCGGAACGAGCCCAGCGGCGGCCTGCACGGCATCATGCGCGTGCGCGCCTTCACGCAGGACGACGGCCACATCTTCTGTACCGAAGACCAGATCCAGGACGAGGTGGTGGCCTTCACCACGCTGCTGCAGAAGGTCTACAAGGATTTTGGCTTCACGCACATCATCTACAAGCTCTCGACGCGTCCGGAAAAGCGCATCGGCTCCGAGGAGAGCTGGGACCGGGCCGAAGCCGCACTGGCCAATGGCCTGAAGGCCTCGGGCTGTGAATTCGAGTACCTGCCCGGAGAGGGTGCCTTCTACGGCCCGAAGATCGAATACACCCTGAAGGACGCCATTGGCCGGGAGTGGCAGTGCGGCACGATTCAGGTCGATCCCAACCTGCCCGAGCGGCTGGATGCAGAGTTTGTGGGTGAAGACGGCGTGCGCCACCACCCCGTCGTTCTGCACCGTGCCATCGTCGGCAGCCTGGAGCGTTTCATCGGCATCCTGATCGAGGAGCATGCGGGTGCGCTGCCCGTCTGGCTCGCGCCGGTGCAGGTGGCGGTACTCAATATCACTGACGCACAGGCTGATTACTGTCGCGAAATCGCTAAAACGTTGCAAAATCAAGGGCTTAGGGTCATTACCGACCTGCGCAACGAGAAAATCACGTATAAAATACGGGAGCACGCGTTGCAAAAGCTGCCTTACATCGTTGTCGTGGGCGACAAAGAGAAGGCGGCTGGTGCCGTGGCTGTGCGGGCTCGAGGTAACAAAGACCTCGGCGTGATGCCGCTGGAAGAATTTTCCAGACTCATTTCGGCAGACGTTTCATCCAGGGTTTGAATTCAGACGTCCGGTTGTTGCCCTTGCTGCTGCGGTATCCATCGCTCATGCGCCAGGGCAACAATTGTGGTTGCCACCCTGTCTGAACAGCCCACGCCAAGGAACACACCATAGCTACCAATTTTCGTGACCGCCGCCAACGCGAAGAGCGCGCACACCGTCTGAACCGTGAAATCATGGCCCCTGAGGTTCGCCTCAACGGCCCCGAAAACGAGCCGCTGGGCATCGTCAGTCTGTCGGAAGCGTTGCGCATGGCTGGCGAGCTGGACGTGGACTTGGTCGAGATCGCAGCAACCGCCGTTCCTCCGGTGTGTCGCCTGATGGACTATGGCAAGTTCAAGTACCAAGAGCAGAAGAAGGCGGCTGAGGCCAAGGCCAAGCAGACCGTCATCGAGATCAAGGAAGTCAAATTCCGCCCCGGTACCGACGACGGCGACTACAACATCAAGATGCGCAACATCCGGCGTTTTCTGGATGATGGCGACAAGTGCAAGATCACGCTGCGTTTTCGCGGTCGCGAGATCACGCACCAGGACCTGGGTCTGGCCTTGTTGAACCGCATCCGCGACGAGCTGGCCGATTCGATCATCGTGGAGCAGTTTCCCAAGCTGGAAGGCCGCCAGATGATCATGATGATTGCCCCGGGTCGCAAGAAGGTGACAGGTGGCGGCGCCGCCAAGGTGTCGGAAGCTGCCCCTCAAGGCGCAGAGTCGCCGGCCCGCTGAGATTTTGAAGGATTGGACGGGCAGGGTAGTCTCCTGCCGGTTCGAGGTGCTGGCCGAAAGGCTGGATGCCGAATGGAAGCGCTGCAAGGCGCTTCCCTAAAAGTGGCTCGGGGCCAACAAGTCTGCGGAAGGTTCGCAGCGCCTCACGAGCACAAATCA
>JAGXRS010000334.1 GCA_018335615.1 Hydrogenophaga sp.
CCCCCGCCGCGCTTCGCGCCCCCCCCCTCAAGGGGGCAACGCGAGCGGCTTGGCGGAGCCAGTCCCGCCGCGTTCCGGGCTGTGTCTTGCGCGTCGGGCGCTGTTGAGCAGCGCTTTTTTCAGACGAACGCGCCTCTGTACTGCTCGCGCAGCAGGTTCTTCTGCACCTTGCCCATGGTGTTGCGGGGCAGTTCGTCCACCACGTGGCACTGCTTGGGGATCTTGAAGTTGGCGAGTTGCGACTTCAACCCGACGATGACCTGGTCCGGGTTCACCGCGGCGCCCGGCCGGGCGATGATCACCGCCACACCAACCTCGCCGAAGTCCGGGTGCGGCACGCCGATCACGGCACTCTCCATCACGCCGGGCATGTCGTTGATGGCGGCCTCGATCTCGGCCGGGTAGACGTTGTAGCCACCCGAGATGATGAGGTCCTTGCTGCGGCCGACGATGGTGACATAGCCGCGCTCGTCTACCCGGCCCACGTCGCCGGTCTTGAAGAAGCCGTCGGCGGTGAACTCCTCCGCTGTCTTCTCCGGCATGCGCCAGTAGCCCTTGAAGACATTGGGACCTTGCACCTGGATGCCGCCGATCTCGCCGGGTGGCACGGGCTTCGCGTCGTCCTCCATCACGCGCAGGGTCACGCCGGGCAGCGGGAAGCCCACCGTACCGCCCCGGCGCTCGGTGGCGCCACCGTAGCGGGCGTCGGGTCCGCAGGGGTTGGACGTGAGCATCACGGTCTCACTCATGCCGTAGCGCTCCAGGATGGTGTGCCCGGTGCGGGTCTGCCAGTCGTTGAAGGTTTCGATCAGCAACGGCGCCGAACCCGAGATGAACAGGCGCATGTGTGCGGCCTGATCCGGTGTGAGCGAGGGCTCGGCCAGCATGCGCACGTACAGGGTGGGCACGCCCATGAACACCGTGGCATCGGGGAACCGGGCAATGGCCTGCTTCGGATCGAACCGGGACATCCAGATCATCTTGCTGCCATTGATGAGTGCACCGTGGATGGCCACGAACAGGCCGTGCACATGGAAGATGGGCAGGGCATGGATGAGCACGTCGTCGGGCTGCCACTGCCAGTACGCGCGCAGCATCTCGGCATTGCTGCGCATGTTGCCGTGGGTCAGCATGGCGCCCTTGCTGCGGCCGGTGGTGCCGCTGGTGTAGAGGATGGCGGCCAGGTCGTCGTCCTGCCGCACGGCGGGCGTGTGCTGGTTGCCGTGGTGGGCGGCGCGCTCCAGCAGGCTGCCACTGCGGTCCTCGCCCAGGGTGAAGACATGTTTCGTGCCCGCCGTGAAGGCGATCTGGCTGACCCAGCCGAAGTTCTTCGGGCTGCACACCACCACGGCCGGCTCGGCATTGCCAATGAAGTACTCGATCTCGCCCCGCTGGTAGGCGGTGTTCAGCGGCAGGAACACGTGGCCGGCGCGCAGGGTGGCCAGGTACAGCACCATGGCCTCGACCGACTTTTCCACCTGCACCGCAATCCGGGAGGCCGCCGGCAGCTCCAGCGAATCCAGCAGGTTGGCCACCATGGCGGTGGCCCGGTCGAGGTCGCGCCAAGAATAGCTGAGGCCCTCGTCGGTTTCCACCGCGGTCTGGTCCAGGTCGGCGGGAAAGGCGTCGCGCAGGGCGACGAACAGGTTCTGGTTGTTCATGGGTAAAGGGAAATGACGGTCAGAAATTCGGTGGGCGCTTGGCCATGAAGGCTGCGATGCCCTCGCGGTGCTCGGCGCTGTCGGCGTAATCGTAGGCCGTGGGCAGCAGGGCCGCCACGCCCTGCCCGCCCGCGAGGGCGCGAAGCGCCTGCTTGTTCAGGCGGGCCGCCTGCGGCGCCAGGCGCGAGATGCCTTGGGCGCGCTGCAGCGCCCCGGCGGACACATCGGCGTCGGGCAGCACGGTGTGGAGAAAGCCCCGCGCCAGCAGGGTGGGCGCATCGAGCACGGCCGCTTCCAGCAGCATCTGGCGGGCGGTGGCCAGCCCCGCCTCGCGCGCCACCAGCTCGGCCTCTCGCGGTGCCATGGGGAACCCCAGTTTGGCGATGGGTGCGCCGAATCGGACGCCCTGCCCCGCCACGCGGATGTCGCAACAGCTGGCGATTTCCATGCCGGCGCCCATGCAGTTGCCCTCGATCTGCGCCACGACGGGCAGGTCACAAGCCAGCATGGCCGAAAGCCCACCCCACACGTCGTTCTCGTGGAAGTCGCGCAGGCTCTCGTGGTGGAAGCGGAACCCGTTGTACTCGGCGATGTCACCGCCGGCACAGAAGTGCCCCGCCTCACCCGCCACCAGCACCGCACGCGCCTCGCGGTGGTGCTGTAACTGCACGAACACCTGCCGCAGTTCGCGCCACATCGCACGCGACATGGCATTGAACTTGGCGGGGCTGGACAGCGTCACCCGCGCCACCGCGTCCTCGATCACCAGACGGACATGCCCTGACATGAAAACCTTTCCGAATGCAACGATCAGTCGAGCTTGGCGCCGGAGGCCTTCACCACCTGGGCCCACTTGCGCACCTCGGCCTTGATGAAGCCGTCGAACTGCGCACCCGTGAGGTTGGGGAACTCGGCGCCCTGAGCGCCCCAGACCGCCTTGGACTCATCGGCCTGCACCGCCTTGCGGATTTCTTCCACGGCACGGGTTTGGGCATCGGCGGGAATGCCCCGGGGCGCCCACACGCCGTACCAGGTGGTCACGTTGTAGTCGGGCAGGCCCAGCTCGGCCGCGCAGGGCACGTCGGGGAAGCTCGGGCTGCGCTGGGTGCCGGAGACCATCAGGGCCTTGATGCGCCCGCCCTTGATATGACCGGCCGACGATCCCAGGCCGTCGAACATCATGTCCACGTTGCCGGCGATCAGGTCGTTCAGGGCCGGACCCGCGCCGCGGTAGGGTATGTGGGTGATGAAGGTCTTGGTCTGCTGCTTGAACAGCTCACCCGCCAGGTGGTGCGAGGTACCGCTGCCAGCCGAGCCGTAGTTGAGCCGGCCGGGACTGGATTTGATCTGCGCCAGGAAGGCCTTGAAGTCCATCTCGCCATGCTTGCGCGTGTTGACCACCAGCACCTGCGGCACGCTGGCCACCAGGATCAGGGGCACGAAATCTTTTTCGATGTCGTATTCAAGCCGGGGGTACATGCTGGGTGCAATGGCGTGGTGCACCGCGCCCATGAAGAGGTTGTAGCCGTCGGGTGCCGACCGGGCGGCCACGCCAGCGCCCAGGGTGCCGCCTCCCCCGCCCCGGTTGTCGATCACCATGGTCTTGCCGGTCAGGCGGGAGAACTGCGCCGCCAGGGGGCGCGCGAACGCGTCGGTGCCGCCGCCGGCCGGGAATGGCACGATCATGGTCACGGGTTTGCCGGGCCAGGTGCTCTGTGCGTGAACACCCGTGGCATACAAGGCGGCGCTGGCACCGGCGAGGCGCAACATGTCGCGGCGATGGAATCGGTTGATTTGCATGGGTTTTGTCTCCTGTTATGGGTGGGAAAGCGGCAGCGTCAGGGAAGCAGATCCTTGATCGCCGGAGCGATCGGGATCTTTCCCTGCGCGAGGGCGGCTCGATGCTTGTCGAGTTTCTTGAGGTCGTAGAGGTAGTTCACCATCAGGCCATAGGACTGCTTGAAGCCCTTGGATGAGGGGTCGGCGGCCCAGTTGACGCGCTCGACGCGGGCACCGTTGCCCAGGTGAAAGCGCGCCACTGCGTCCAGCGGCTTGCCGTCGCGGGTTTCGCTGCCCAGGTAACGGGCCGTCCACTGCAGCAGGGCCTGCCGGTGGGGCGATTTTTCGCCGAATCCGGCAGCGTCCTCCCAGGCCTGCAGCAACTCGGCGGGTGCGTTTTTCGACAACCACCCGCGTAGGCCCGGAATCGGCGAGAGGGTGGCAAAGGTCCGCAGGCGGGGAAACTCCTCGTGCAGGCGCTCCACCACACGCTTGATCAGCGAATCACCAAAACTCACCCCGCGCAGCCCGACCTGGGTGTTGCTGATGGAATAGAAGATCGCCGTGGTCGCACGGTCGAGGTCGGCGGGTGCGGCAGACTCATCCAGCAAGGGCGTGATGCTGGCCGCCATGTCCTTGATCAGTGCCACTTCCACG
>JAGXRS010000335.1 GCA_018335615.1 Hydrogenophaga sp.
GTGTGGGCGGGCTCTTCCGTCTGCACCTGATGGAACTGGCCACTGGCACGGTGACGGCGCTCACCGACAGCGGGGGTGACGAGAGCCCGAGTTTTGCGCCGAACAGCCGCATGATCATTTACGCCACAGGGGACCGCGGCCGCGAAGCGCTGATGACGACCAGCCTGGACGGTCGCATCAAGACCCGCCTGACGGGTGCACAGGGTGATATTCGGGAGCCCGAATGGGGCCCCTTCCTGCGTTGACACGTTCTGAGGCCTGGTCCGTTCTTCTGTCTCCTGTCCATCAACTCCTGCAAAGGTCCACCATGCAAAAACCTGCTTCCGCTTCTTCCGCTCCCGCGGTGCCCCGCACCGGGCGTACCTGGGCCACCACGCTGTGTGCTGTTGCCGTGGTGGCCTCGCTGGCTGCCTGCAGCTCCGGTGTCCGTCTGGACGACGTGCCGGTGGACGACCGAAGCACCGGTGCCGTGACCCCCTTGGCGCAAGGGGGGGCGGGTGCTGGCAGTGGCGCGGTCGACCAGCGCGGCGTCTCCGGCGTGGACGTGGCCAGCACCGATGCGGCCCAGCCGGCCGGCCTGGCCCGGGTGATCTATTTCGATTTCGACAGCTTCGTGGTGCGCCCCGAGTTTGCGGCCACGCTGGAAGCGCACGCCCGCTACCTGGGCGCCAACCGCAACCGCCGGGTGGCCCTGGAAGGGCACACCGACGAGAGCGGTGGGCGCGAGTACAACCTGGCCCTGGGGCAGCGGCGGGCAGAAGCCGTGCGGCGCAGCCTGTCGCTCCTGGGTGTGCCCGAGGCGCAGATGGAGGCGGTGAGCTTCGGGGAAGAGAAGCCAGCCGTGGTAGGCTTTGACGAAGCTTCCCTGGCCCGCAACCGCCGGGTCGAGTTCACCTACCGCTGAGTCCATCCGCCCGTCCATGAACCGCACCACACGCCTGAGCGCACCCGTTCTGTCTTGCCTGGCCCTGGCCGTGTCGGCCCTGTGGCCGCTGTCATCGCATGCTTTCCTGAGTGACGACGAAGCACGCAAAGCCATTATTGAATTGCGCCAGCGGGTCGAAGCGAACCGCCAGGCCTCCGAGGCTGCGGCCACGGAAACCCGTGAAGGCAACGCCGTGAACCGGCGCAGCGTGCTGGAACTGTCGAACCAGATCGAGCAGCTGCGCGCCGAAATGGCCCGCTTGCGTGGCCAGAACGAGCAACTCGCCCGCGAGGTGTCGGAGTTGCAGCGCCAGCAGAAAGACGTGCAGAGCGGTCTGGACGAGCGTCTGCGCCAGGTGGAGCCCCTGCGCATCTCGCACGACGGCAACGATTTCACCGCCGCGCCGGCCGAGCAGCGCGATTTCGACGCTGCCATGGCCGCGCTGCGCCGCTCCGAGTTCGACGCCGCGTCCACCGCTTACGCCGCTTTCCTGCGCCGCTATCCGGAGAGCGGTTACACGCCTTCGGTGCTCTACTGGCTGGGCAACGCCCAGTACGCGGCCCGTGCCTACAAGGAATCGCTGGAGAGCCACCGGGTGCTGGTGACGCGCTTCCCCGCGCACGTCCGCACGCCCGAGGCCATGCTGGCCATGGCCAACAGCCATGTCGAGCTGAAAGACGTGCGCAGCGCACGCCGCACCCTGGAAGACCTGGTGAAGGCCTATCCGGCCACCGAAGCGGCCGACGCTGGCCGCGAACGCCTCGCCCGCCTGCGCTGACGAAAGGCGTTTTCACGGGTATCCTGCTACCCGCGGGGGTGTTGGTGCGCCCCTACAATCACGGCCATGGAAATGGCCGATCTTCAGACATTGCAGACCCAGGTGCTGTGGGCCGCCTTCGCGGTGGCCACAGTGTTTGGCTTTATCACGCAGCGCTCCCACTTTTGCACCATGGGCGCGTTGAGCGACATCGTCAACATGGGCGACTGGACCCGCATGCGCATGTGGGCGCTGGCGGTGGGCGTGGCCATGATCGGGTTTTACGGGCTGGCGTGGCTCGGCCTCATCGACGCCAGCCAGTCCATTTACACCACAGGGCGCATCGTCTGGCTGTCGGCATTGGTGGGCGGCGGCCTGTTCGGCTTCGGCATGGTCCTGGCCTCAGGCTGCGGCAGCAAGACGCTGGTGCGCATCGGCGCGGGCAGCCTCAAGTCGCTGGTGGTCTTCTTCGTGATGGGTTTCACTGCCTTCGCCACGCTGCGCGGCGTGCTGGCGGTGCTGCGGGTCAACACGGTTGACAAGGTGGCGTTTGACCTACCCGCGGGCGCGGCTGTGCCGTCCTGGATCGCCAGTGGCTGGGGTCTGGACCCGGTTGTCACGGGCCTGCTGGTGGCTTTGATGGTGGGTGGCGCGCTGGCGGCCTGGGCTTTGTTGGGGCGCGACTTCCTGACGGCCAACAACCTGCTGGGCGGGCTGGGGCTGGGCCTGGTGATCACCGCCATGTGGTGGGTCAGCGGGCGCCTGGGATTCGTGGCCGAGCACCCCGAGACACTGGAATCGGTGTACCTCGCCACCAACACCGGACGCATGGAATCGCTGACCTTCACCGCGCCCATGGCCTATGCCTTGGACTGGGTGATTTTCTTCAGTGACACCTCCAAGCTCCTCACGTTGAGCGTGGTCGCCGTGGTGGGTGTGGTGGTGGGCGCGTTTGTGGAAGCCCTCATCAGCCGCAGCTTCCGCTGGGAGGGTTTTCACAACACCCAGGACACGGCCCTGCACCTGGTGGGCGCCGCCTGCATGGGCGTGGGCGGCGTGACGGCGCTGGGCTGCACGGTGGGACAGGGCCTTTCGGGCTTGTCCACGCTGAGCCTGACCAGTGCCATTGCCGTCACCGGCATCGTGCTGGGTTCGTTGCTTGGCTTCCGGTTCCAGATGTGGCTGCTGGAGCGTGAATGAGCGCTGAGTCGAGCGCGCTCTCAGGCCCGCTGCCTGACGAGGGTTTCGAGCGCCGGTTTGGTGGCCTGCGCCGGCTCTATGGGGTCGAAGGTGCCCAGCGGATTTTTGAGGCCCATGTGGTGGTGGTGGGCATTGGCGGCGTGGGATCGTGGTCGGTCGAAGCCCTGGCACGCAGCGGGGTGCGACGGCTGACGCTGATCGACCTGGACCATGTGTCCGAGTCCAACATCAACCGCCAGATTCATGCGATGCAGTCAACGCTGGGCCAGGCCAAAGCCGAGGCCATGCGCGAGCGCATTGCGCAGTTCCATCCCGGGTGTGTGGTGGACGTCATCGACGACTTCGTCACGCCAGACAACTGGCCCGGGCTCCTCGAGGCGCTGCCCGGCGCCGAACCCTCCGCCCTCATCGACGCGTGCGACCAGGTGCGGGCCAAGACCGCGCTGGCTGCCTGGGCGCAGGCTTCGGGAACCCCTTGCGTGAGCGTGGGCGCGGCGGGCGGCAAGCGGCTCGCGCAGGCCGTCGAAATGGCCGACCTGGCCAGTGTGACGCACGACCCCTTGCTGGCCCAGCTGCGCTACCAGATGCGGCGCCAGCATGGCGCCTCGCGCACCGGCCCCATGGGGGTGCACTGCGTCTTCAGCCGCGAAGCGGTGGCGCCACCGGATGCCTCGTGCGCCCTTGAGGGCACCGACGGTTCCTTGAATTGCCACGGCTACGGTTCGGTGGTGAGCGTCACCGCCACCTTCGGCCTGTGCGCGGCGGGCTGGGTATTGAATGCCGTGAGCGCCGGTGCAAAAAAACCCGGGCGTGCCGCCAAAAGTGCCCCGAAACTGACGCTATAATCTGAGGCTTCGCGCAGTGGTGAAAATCAATGATGTGAAGAGAGTGGGACGTTAGCTCAGTTGGTAGAGCAGCGGACTTTTAATCCGTTTGTCGTGGGTTCGACCCCCGCACGTCCCACCACTTGTTTTGGAATCAAGCCGCTGTTGTTGCTTGTTCCGCCCCCGTTTTGGCGATTGTCTTTTATCGGCAGCGTCAATCTGATGGGACGTTAGCTCAGTTGGTAGAGCAGCGGACTTTTAATCCGTTTGTCGTGGGTTCGACCCCCGCACGTCCCACCA
>JAGXRS010000336.1 GCA_018335615.1 Hydrogenophaga sp.
CCCATGACCACCGCGATCTGCGCGATGCCCTGCGCGCTCATGTTGGCCTGGTTGAAGAAGATGCGGCCGAAGTGGTCGCGGTCGGGGAACACCTCGTCCTGGTTCGGCAGGTTGGCGCCGCCCGAGTCCACCAGGTAGATGCAGGGCAGGCAGTTCTGCTGCGCCACTTCCTGCGCGCGCAGGTGCTTCTTCACGGTGAGCGGGTAGTAGGTGCCGCCCTTCACGGTGGCGTCGTTGCAGACGATCATGCAGTCCACCCCACTCACGCGGCCAATGCCGGCGATGACGCCGGCGCAGGGCGCGCTGTCGCTGCCGTCGCGGTCGGGGTACATGCCCATCGCGGCCAGCGGGCTCAGTTCCAGGAAGGGCGTGCCCGGGTCCAGCAGCATCTGCACGCGGTCGCGCGGCAGCAGCTTGCCGCGCGCCACGTGCTTGGCGCGGGCGGCCTCGCCACCGCCGAAGGTGGCCTTGTCGATCTGCGCCTTCAGGTCATCCACCACCGCGCGCATGGCGGCGGCGTTGGCCTGGAAATCGGCGGAGCGGGCGTTGAGTTTGGTGTCGAGTGCGGGCATGGTGTGCTCTGGTTCAGGCGGTTTGGGATTCGACCAGCCCCAGCTGGTCTTTCATGGCGTCGCGGATCTTGAACTTCTGGATCTTGCCGGTCACGGTCATCGGGAACGCGTCCACAAAACGGATGTAGCGCGGCACCTTGTAGTGCGCGATGCGGCCTTGGCAGAACTCGCGCACCGCCTCTTCGGTGAGCGTCTGGCCGGGCTTGACGATGACCCAGGCGCACAGCTCTTCGCCGTATTTCTGGTCGGGCACGCCGACCACCTGCACATCCTGGATGGCGGGGTGGCGGTAGAGGAATTCCTCGATCTCGCGCGGGTAGATGTTTTCGCCGCCGCGGATCACCAGGTCCTTGATGCGGCCGACGATGTTCACATAACCCTCGGCATCCATGGTGGCGAGGTCGCCGGTGTGCATCCAGCCCTCGGCGTCGATCGCCTCGGCGGTTTTGGCCGGGTCGTCCCAGTAGCCGTGCATCACCGAATAGCCGCGCGTGCACAGCTCGCCCGACTGCCCGGGCGCGACCACCTCGCCGGTGTCGGGGTGGACGATCTTCACGGCCAGGTGCGGCTGCAC
Organism: Hydrogenophaga sp.; assembly: GCA_018335615.1. Taxonomy (GTDB): domain Bacteria; phylum Pseudomonadota; class Gammaproteobacteria; order Burkholderiales; family Burkholderiaceae_C; genus Hydrogenophaga. Next base: position 1,147 of record JAGXRS010000336.1, read on the forward strand.
CATGCCCACGGTGGAGACGCGCTTGTCCAGCGGGGTGTCGGTGCTGCTCTGGCAGCTCACCGGGCTGGTTTCGGTCATGCCGTAGGCAATCGTGATCTGCGAAAGGTGCATGTCGTCCACCACGCGCTGCATCACCGCCGTGGGGCAGGGCGAGCCGGCCATGATGCCGGTGCGCAGCGTGGACAGGTCAAATTCCTGGAAGCGCGGGTGGTCCAGCTCGGCGATGAACATGGTGGGCACGCCGTGCAGGCCGGTGCACTTTTCATCCTGCACGGTCTGCAGCACGGTGAGCGGATCAAAGCCGTCGTTCGGGTAGACCACGGTGGCGCCGTGCGTGAAGCAGGCCAGGTTGCCCAGCACCATGCCGAAGCAGTGGTACAGCGGCACCGGCACGCACAGGCGGTCGGCCGGCGTGAGCCGCATGCACTCGCCGATGAAGAAGCCGTTGTTCAGGATGTTGCGGTGCGTCAGCGTGGCGCCCTTGGGAAAGCCCGTGGTGCCGCTGGTGAACTGGATATTGATCGGGTCGGTGGGCTGGAGCGTGGCCGCCACCTGGGCCACGCGCGGGTCGGCCGCGTCGCCCTGCGCCAGCAGCGCCGAGAAGCGCAGCAGGCCCGGTTCCTCAGCCCCCTGCCCCGGCTCGTCGATCCACACCACGGTGCGCAGGTGCGGCAGCTGCTGCGCTTCCAGGGCGCCCGGCTGGCCGTGTGCCCACTCGGGCGCCAGCTCGCGCAACATGCCCAGGTAGTCGCTGGTCTTGAAGCGCGCCATGCTCACCAGCAGCTGGCAGCCCACCTTGTTCAGCGCGTACTCCACCTCGGAGGTGCGGTAGGCCGGGTTGATGTTCACCAGCACCAGGCCCACATGGGCGGTGGCCAGCTGCATCAGCACCCATTCGGCGTTGTTGTGCGACCAGATGCCCACGCGGTCGCCCGGCTGCAGGCCCTGGCGCAGCAGTGCGCTGGCCAGCTGGTGCGCGGCCTCGTTGAGTTCGCGGTAGGTGTAGCGGCGGCCCTGGTGCACGCTGACCAGCGCCTCGTGCGCGGGCTGGCGCTCGGCCATGGCGTTGAAGAAGGCGCCAATGGTCTGCTCGATCAGGGGCACATCGGTGGCGCCCTGCGCGTGGCTGCGCTGCAGCGGGGCAGCGGCGGAACGGGTCTCGCTCATGGGTTGTCGTCTCCTCTGGGTCCGGCACCCGGCTTGCACCGGGGCCCAAGGCGCAAGCATAGGAGCACGGCCGCGCTCCGGCTTGCCAGAATGGTTGCAAATCGTGCCACACAGCGGGCACACTGGCGCCATGGCAAACCCGCATGGCGCACCCGCTGCGCCGCCCCGAACGCCGCGCCCTGCCCGCGCCGCCACCCCCATGGCCTTTGTGCAGGCCATCGCGCACGCCTATGCGCGTCGGCAGATGAGCCCGGCGCAGGCGCTGGCCCAGGCACAAATTGCGCCATCGCTGCTGAGCGATGCCAGCGCGCGCATCACCGCCGCGCAGATGGAAGCCATCTCGGGCGCGGCCATGCGCGAGCTGGACGACGAAGCGCTGGGCTGGTTCCGCCGGCCCCTGCCCTGGGGCAGCTACGGCATGCTGGCCCGCGCCTCGCTCTCGGCCCCCACGCTGGGCGTGGCCCTCAAACGCTGGTGCCGCCACCACGGCCTGCTCACCGGCGACATCGATCTGCACCTGCTCACCAGCGAGGGTGTGGCCAGCATCCGCCTGGCCGAACGTGCCGTGGACGGGCCGATTGCGCCCGATGGCCCGCTGCGCGAGTTCTGCCTGGTCTCGGTGCTGCGCAACATCCTGGGCCTGGCCTGCTGGTTCGTGGATTCGCGCATTCCCCTGCTCGGCGCGCAGTTCCCGTTTGGCCCGCCCGCCCACGCCGAGGCCTACCGCGTGCTGTTCGACGGCCCCACCGCCTTCCACGCCGACGCCGCCGCCATTCACTTCGACGCGCGCTACCTCGCCCTGCCCCTCAAGCGCGACGAAGCCGCCATGAACCAGATGCTGCAGCGCGCCCTGCCCCTGACCGTGCTGCCCTACCGCCGAGACCGCCTGCTGGTGCAGCGCGTGCGCCAGCTGCTGGCCAGCCAGCCCCTGGACGCCCTCAACGCCGAGGGTCTGGCCGCCCAGCTCAACCTGTCACCGCGCACCCTGCACCGGCAGCTGAAGGACGAAGGCGCCTCGCTGCAGGCGCTGAAAGACGAGGTGCGACGCGAGCGCGCACTCACGCTGCTGCAGCGCACCGCCAAACCCATCAAACAGGTCGCCGAGGCGGCGGGCTTTCAGAACGAAAAGAGTTTCATCCGCGCGTTCAAGGGCTGGACGGGGATGACACCGGGGGAGTGGCGCGGTCAAGAGCGCATTCGTTAACGGAATCGCACGGGGTCCTGATGGACACCGTTTTCAGGGCATTGAACACGCACGAGTGCCTGGCAAGCACCGCCAGAAGCGCGGTCCACCCCGCAAACCATCCGCCGGTGTCACCTGCATGACTCACCCGTCGCCCCCATCGTGAAACTTATTCAAAAGAATTTAAAAGTTTCACGTGCTGGCACCCGCTGCGTCAGAGCGGCCCACACGTTCAATCTGACGTGCTTTTCACTCTGAAAACGGCGTTGAAAGCACGGCAAATCCGAGGGGGTGAACAGCACGGTCGTCGTGGGCCGATTGGGCCCTGAAGAGCCAAAAAAAGGGCGCCGAGCGGCTGTACAGGGTAAATCCTTAGCCGGATGCCGCTCAAATTTTCACGCTTGCGGTTCTACTAAAAGACCTCAGGCAGGACAGAGAGGTCGCACCGTTCCAACGGCTCGGGACCCGTCATCCGGCTTGGGTACGACAGTGAAGGAACGCCTTCCCTGTTGGCCGGGCAGCCACTGGCCACCCCCGTTCCTGCGCCCATCGAAAACCCACGGAGACATCCACCATGACACACAAGCTGAAAGCCCTGGCACTCGCCGCCGCTCTGGTCGCCGCCCTTCCCGCCGCGGCACAGGAAAACGTGCGCTGGGGCATTCCCATGTCCTTCGGCTCCAACCTGACCGCGCTGGGCGACACCATGCCCTGGGTCTCGGAGCAACTGAAAAAAATCTCGGGTGGCACCGTCAACCTGCAGGTGTTCGAGCCGGGCAAGCTGGTACCGGCACTGGGCATTTTTGACGCCGTCTCCAGCGGCAAGGTCGAGGCAGGCTACAGCTTCATGGGCTACGAGCTGGGCAAGGTGCCGGTTTCCGCCATCTTCGGTGCGCTGCCCTTCGGCATGGAAACGCCCCAGTTCTCGGCCTGGATGTACTTCGGCGGCGGCGATGCCCTGCTGAAAGAAGCCTTCAAGCCCCACAACATCTACCCCATCTTCTGCGGCTCCATCAGCCCCGAAGCGGCCGGCTGGTTCCGCAAGGAAATCAAGACCCCTGCCGATCTGGTTGGCCTGAAGTTCCGCGCCGCCGCACTGGGCGGCAAGATCTACCAGAAGCTCGGCGCCTCGGTGACCATGCTGCCCGGCGGCGAGCTGTTCCAGGCGCTGGAAAAAGGCGTGCTCGACGGCACCGAGTTCTCGCTGCCCACCGTGGACGACCAGCTCGGCTTTGCCAAAGTGGCCAAGAACTACTACCTGCCGGGCTGGCACCAGCCGTCCACCAACCAGTACCTCTACGTGAACATGGCCGCCTGGAACAAGCTCAAGCCGCAGACCCAGGCCCAGATCGAAACCACGTGCACCGCTGGTGTGACCATCGCCATGTCCAAGGCCGAAGCCCTGCAGGGCGACGTGCTGGTCAAGTTTGAGAAAGAGGGTGTGAAGCTGCATCAGTTCAACAAGACCATGCTGGATGCCTTCGCCAAGGCATCCAAAGAGGTCATCGCCGAAGAGTCGGCCAAGGATGCGATGTTCAAGAAGGTGCACGACAGCATGTCGGCCTTCCAGAACAAGAACCGCAACTGGCACAACCTGGGCTACCTGCCGCGCGACTACAAATAAGGCACGGATGAGGTGGGCAGCGTTGATCGCTTAGAAACACATTGAAATGAAGAACATCAAGCACAACGCTGCTCCGCTGGAAGCAGGGCCTTCGGGTCTTGCCCTGCCCACCACGGCTTTTTCACGCACCGCCGACCGGGTCATCACCTGGTTCGGCGAGTTTGCATCGGCCCTGTGGCTGGTGTTGGTGCTGGTGATCGTGGTCCAGGTGATCGCCCGCTACGTCTTCGGCGTCGGCTCCATCGCGATGGAAGAGTTGCAGTGGCACCTCTACGCCATCGGCTTCATGCTGGGCATTTCGTTCACCGAGGTGAAGGAGCGCAATGTGCGCATCGACGTGCTGGCCGAGCGTTTCCAGCAGCGCACCCGCCAGTGGATCGAGCTCTTCGGTCTGACCGGCCTGCTGGTTTTCTGCTGTGTGGTGACCTGGTACGCCATCCCGTTTTTCTGGTCTTCCTACCAGCTCAATGAAGTGTCTGCCGCCGCCGGTGGCCTGCCCTATCGCTGGGTCATCAAGTCCTTCCTCGTCACTGCGTTTGTTTTGCTCGCGCTGGCCGCCATCAGCCGGTTGACACGGGTCTGGGCCGCACTCTTCACCGCCCACAACGCATAACCAAGAGAAGACACGTGCTGCCTTTTTACGAATTTCTCGCCATCGGCCTGATGGTGACCTTCATCCTGGCGCTGTTCACCGGTTACCCGGTGGCCTGGCTGCTGGGCATTCTGTCGCTGGGTTTTGCGGCGCTGGGCATCTTTTTGGGTGACCAGTTCGGCTTCGACACCTTCCTGATGACGAGCTGGGCCAAGTTCTCGGGGGTGGTCGACCGGTTCGACGCCATCATGTCGAACTGGGTGCTGGTCTCGCTGCCCATGTTTGTCTACATGGGCCTCATGCTCGACCGCTCGGGCGTGGCCGACACCATGATGCGCAACTTCGTCAAGGTGTTCGGCGGCCTCAAGGGTGGCCTGGGCCTGACCGTGATCGTCATCGGCATCTTGCTGGCCGCCTCCACCGGCATCGTGGGTGCCTCGGTGGTGCTGCTGGCCGTGTTGTCCATGCCCATCATGCTGCAGAACAACTACAACAAGGCGCTGGCCTCGGGCGTGGTGGCGGCCTCGGGCACGCTGGGCATTCTGATCCCGCCATCCATCATGCTGGTGCTCATGGCCGACCAGGTGTCGGTGTCGGTGGGCGACCTGTTCATGGGTGCGCTGGTTCCCGGCGTGACGCTGGGCCTGCTCTACATGCTCTTCGTGGTGATCGTCGGTTTCGTGCGGCCTGACCTGGTGCCGCCGCGCCCGGCCGATGCCGAGAAACTGACCGCACGCCAGGTGGGCATCGCCTTTCTCTCCACGCTGCCCACCTTCGGCCTGATCCTGGTGGTGCTGGGCTCCATCTTCTTTGGCATCGCCACGCCCACCGAAGCCTCGGGCCTGGGTGCCTTTGGTGCCATCCTGCTGGCCGCGGCCAACCGCAAGCTGAACTGGTCGGTGATCCGCCAGGTGGGCATCGAGACCACGCTGACCACCTGCTTCATCTTCGCCATTTTCATTGGCGCCACGGTGTTCGCCTATGTGTTGCGCCTGATCGGTGGCGACGAACTGATCGCCGAGTTCTTCAAGGGCCTGGGCCTGGGTCCCACCGGGCTGGTGCTGGTGGTGCTGCTGGTGGTGTTCATCGCCGGCTTCTTCCTGGACTGGTTCGAGATCGTGCTGATCATCCTGCCGCTGCTGGCCCCGGTGATCAAGATGACGGGCCTGGACATGACCTGGTTCCTGATCCTGGTGGCGCTGATGCTGCAGACATCCTTCCTCACCCCACCGGTGGGCTTCTCGCTCTTCTACCTCAAGGGCGCCGTGCCCAAGGGCGTGACCATCCGCGACATCTACATCGGCGTGATTCCCTTCGTGCTGCTGCAGATGGCCATGGTGGCGCTGTGCTTCCAGTTCCCGCAGATCATCATGTGGCTGCCGCAGCAGATGTACGGTGGTGGTTGACCGAAACCAGACAGACCACAAAAAGGGCCTCTCGGGGCCCTTTCTGTTGTCTGGCCGCAGGCGCAGACCGGCTGGCGGCCCCATCGCCACCAGCGGTTCAACCCGGCAAAGCCCGCGCCAGCTCATCCATGTGCCGGAATACCCGCGCCACCGGCAGCCCTTCAAACGCCCGCCCGTGCCCGGCGGGGCAGTAGCCCCACACGGTGGCACCCGCGTCCAGCCCGGCGCGCACACCGGTGGCGGTGTCTTCGATCACCAGGCAGCGCTCGGGGTGCACGCCCACATGGGCAGCGGCGGCCAGGTACACATCCGGGTGCGGTTTGGAGCGCGGCAGGTCATGGCCGCTGAAGATGCGGTCCTCGAAGTACGGTGCCATGCCGGCCATGTGGATCTGCATCACCACCTTGGCCTTGTCGGCGCCGGACGCGCAGGCGATGCGCCCGGCGGTGTGGCGGTGCGCGGCAATGACGGCTTGCAGTGCCCCGTCCATGGCCTTGAGTTCGGCGCGCAGGCGCTGGTCGCGCCGGGCGTAGAAGGCGCGCATCCAGTCTTCCGTCAATGGCTGGCCGGTTTCGCGCTCGATGCGGGCACGTTCGTCGCGCACCGCTTTGCCGATGAAGATCTCCATGCACTCGGCGGGGCTCAGCGCCCAGCCGGCTTCATTGAGCACCTGGTGCAGCACGCCGTTGGTGATGGGTTCGCTGTCCACCAGCACACCGTCGCAGTCGAACAGCACGGCATCAAACGTCAGGGTCACTTCAGGTCTCCGTCCACATAGAACCACTGGCCCTCTTCACGCACGAATCGGCTCGTCTCGTGCAGGCGATGGGCGCGCCCGCCGG
>JAGXRS010000337.1 GCA_018335615.1 Hydrogenophaga sp.
AAGGCGGGCGTGCTGAAGCAGAGCCTGCTGGCCAGCGGGGAGGATGCCGCCCGCGTGGCCGCCATCCGCGCGCCGGCCGGTGAGCCCATCGGCGCGCAGACGGCCGAAGAAATCGCGCTGACCGTGCTGGTGGCGGTGGTGGCCCAGCGGCGCGCGCCGGCGGCCGTGGTGCGCGATAAACCCGCGACGGCGCCGCTGCTGGACACGCCGACTCCACTCAGTGCAGCGCCGGTCGCAGCCACATCCTGTTGCGGTGGTGCGGCGAAAAAGGCTGCGGCGGCGGTTGTGGCGCAGCAGCCGGTGCCGACGCCCATCACGGACGAGGCGGCGACAGGGGCGCCGCCCGACGTGACCGCGCCAACGCAGACCGCTCCTGCACCAGCCCCTGCAGCACAGCTGCCCGAAGCGCCGTCCCTGGAGGTCGTAACGACCGACACGGCAGCGCCCACGCCCGCTGCCACCGCAGCACCCAAAAAATCCTGCTGCGGAGGCTGAGCACCATGGGCTGCATTCTCAAAGGTGGTGGCGGTCTGTACAGCCGGCTGGCGGTGGGCGGCATCCTGCTGGCCGCTGGCGCGGGCGAGCGCATGGGCCACCGGCCCAAGTGCCTGCTGGAGCTGGGCGGCGTGCCGCTGATCCGGCGCCAGATCATCGCGCTCTCGGGCGCCGGTGTGGACGAGCTGGTGGTGGTGCTGGGCCACCACGGCGAGCGCATTGCGCAGGCGATCCAGGAATTCCCGGTGACGGTGGTGCACAACCCGCAGCCCGACGCCGGCCAGGTGTCGTCGCTGCGCGTGGGCCTGCAGGCGCTGTCGTCGCGCATCGACACCGTGCTGGTGGCCCTGGCCGACCAGCCGCTGATCAACGCGCAGGACATCAACGACCTGATCGGCGCCTACAAGAAGCGCCCGCCTGGCGCGCAGGTGGTCCAGCCCGAGGTGGACGGCCAGCCCGGCAACCCGGTGATGTTCAGCGGCGAGGTGCGCGAGCAGATCCTGGCCGGCGAGGCCCGACTGGGCTGCAAGCAATGGCAGGCCGCGCACCCGGCACAGGTGCACCGCTGGCCCAGCACCAACCAGCGCTACCGCACCGACGTGGACACGCTCGACGACATCGAGGCGCTGGCCGCACGCACCGGCCACCGCCTGCGCTGGCCCGCCGACCTGGCGCCTGCTGTTCCAGCCTGAGCACCTGCCACCCCATGCTGACGCCCACGCCCCTGCTCCCGCTCTGGTCCACGCCCATCGGCGTGCACCGCCACGCCCAGGCCGACAGCGTCAACGGCCTGCTGGTGCGCGTGTTCCAGTCGATGCGCGCCACCGACGCGCAGGCCGACCCGAAGGCCGCCTTCTACGCCAGCCGCGACGACCTGCTGCAGCGCATCCGCCTGCCCGAGTGGGAGGGCCTCGTGCGCTTCATCGTGGACAGCCTGCGCCAGACCGTGGTGCTGGCCAACCAGGGCGCCTGGCCCGAGGCCACGCCGGGGCTGCAGATCGCGCTGCGCGGCATCTGGTTCCAGATCAGCAACCACGGCGCCCACCACGACGTGCACACGCACGGCAACTGCTCGTGGTCCGGCGTGTACTGCGCGCAGGTGGACGCCGACGCGGCCCGGCGCGCGCACCCGGTGCTGGGCGCGGCCAACGGCCTCACGCGCTTCTACGGGCCCCACTTCAACCAGCTGGGCGGCGCCACGATGGACTTCGGCAACGCCTACCTGCAGTCGGCCCACCTGGATGTGGCGCCGCTGCCCGGGCAGCTGGTGGTGTTCCCGTCGTGGCTGGCGCACCAGGCGCTGCCCTACGCGGGCGAGACCGACCGCGTGATCGTGTCGTTCAACGCCAGCGTGCACGCGGCCGGCGGCAACGACCAGTTGCACGCCTACGCCCGCACCTGAGCGGTAAAGGGGCTTTCGCGCATGTTTGCCGACACCGCCACCCGCGTCACTCGCCTCAACGGGCACGCCGCCGCACTGGCGCACGGCGCGGTGCTGCTGGGCGGCTGGCTGTGGCTGGGCGCGCAGGGCATGCGGCTGGGCTGGTCACTGGGCGGCGGACTGGGCGTGGTGGCGCTCTGGTGGGCGCTGCGCCTGCTGTGCCGCCACTGGGCGCCTGCGGTGGTTGGTGCGTCGGCGGCGCGTTGGCTGCTGGGCGCCGCCACCGTTATGGGTGTGCTGCTGATCGAGGGCACTGATCTGGGCGGCCTCGGCCTGCCGGTGCTGCTGGGCACCGCCGTGGCATGGGCACTCTGGTGCCACCCGCTGGCGTCCAGCGGCATGGGCCAGCGCCACTCATCGACCCGCACACACCCGGCGCAGGACGGCGGCACGGCCACCGGTGTGAGCCGGTCGATGTCAAGCTCAACGCCAACGCCTGGTTCTGGTTCTGGTTCTGGTTCTGGTTCCACGGCCACGATGACCGCATCCTTCCTGGCCGCGCACGCGCTGCCCGCCGCGGCCATGGGCCTGATGATGGGCACGCTCTGGCTCAGCAGCCAGTGGTGTGCCACCGCCGGCTGGTCGCCGCACGCCCTGGTCGCCGTGCACGCGACCGGCATGCTCGTGCTGCCAGCGTTGCTGCAACGTCCGCGCTCTGCGCTGCAGCGTCAGCCCGTGTGGAGCCACGGCCTCCCCCTGGCCTTGCTGGCCCTTGGAGGTCTGGTGCTCTCGGTCAGCGCCACGGCATCGGGCTGGATGGCGGGCATGGCGCTGCAGGCCCTGGCCTGGGCGCTCGCGCCCGCCGGCGGCACCGGTCTGAATCCCTCCCCCAGCGCTGGCACCGTGAACAACCGCCGGACCGGTGACAAGTCCCTGCCGCACCGGCTGCTGGCCTTCGCGCTGGCGCTGGGCGGCCCGCTGCTGTTGTGGCTGGTCGGCCAGCTCAGCCCCACCACCGGCCCCGGTGCGCTGCACGGCGCCCAGGCCCTGCTCGGCGCCCTCGCCCTGGCCGCGCTGCTGCCCTGGCTGTGGCGCGGCGCCCGCCGCGCGCGGCTTCTTCACCCCCAACCCCTCACCTCTGCGGACGCCCCATGAACAGCATCGACATCGACGTCATCCGAACCGCCCTGCACTGGCTCGACCAGGGCCACCGCGTGGTGCTGGGCACCGTGGTGCGCACCTGGGGATCGGCGCCGCGCCCGCCGGGCTCGCTGATGATCATCCGCGACGACGGGCAGGTAGCGGGATCGGTCTCGGGCGGCTGCATCGAAGACGACCTCATCACCCGCGTGGCGCGCGGCGAGCTGGCGCTGCGCCGGCCTGAGGTGACCGTCTACGGCACCACGGCCGAGGAAGTGCGCCGCTTCGGCCTGCCCTGCGGCGGCACGGTGCAGATCGTGCTGGAGCCGCTGGGCACCCAGTCGCAACTGCGCGAACTGCTGGTGGACATCGAGCGCCACCAGCGCGTGCAGCGCCGGCTGGACCTGCAGACCGGGCTGGTGCGCCTGACACCCGCCACCGAGGGCGACCGCATCGCCTTCGACGGCAGCAGCCTGATCACCGTGCACGGCCCGCGCCTGCGCCTGCTCATCATCGGCGGCGGCCAGCTCTCGCGCTACCTGGCCAGCATGGCGGTGATGCTGGACTACCAGGTCACCGTGTGCGAGCCGCGCGAGGAATACCACGAGGGCTGGGGCGCGATGGCCGGCGTGACGCTGTCCACCGTGATGCCCGACGACCTCGTGTTGGCCATGAACCTGGACCACAACAGCGCGGTGGTGGCCGTCACGCACGACCCCAAGCTGGACGATCTGGCGCTGATGGAAGCCCTGCGCACACCGGCCTTCTACGTGGGCGCGCTGGGCTCGCGCCACAACAACGCGGGTCGGCGCGAGCGTCTGCTGCAGTTCGACGTGTCGCCCGAGGAAGCCGCCCAGCTGCGCGGCCCGGTGGGCCTGAACCTGGGCGCCCTCACCCCGCCCGAGATCGCGATGAGCATCGTCGCCGAAATGACCGCCCTGCGCCGCGGCGTGGACCTGGGCCAGCCGCTGGGCAACTGGTCCGCCTCCCAGACCGTGTGCGCCACCGCCGCGGCGGCCTGAATCGGGCCCGGAAGCGAACGAAGCCAAGGTCTGCGCTGCCACAAGGCGCTTGTAAGAGCTGCAACAGCACGGAACAAACGCCACCTTCTGCCCCGCAAGCGGGCCAATCTTCAGTAAAAGGGAAGCATCGAACCACAACGGCAAGGAGACCCCCATGGCATCAGAAGCAGACAAGGTACGGCGGCACACGGCATCGGCTGTGTTGCAACGCATTGACGACCGCACCGGTACTGCGCTGTGGGATGCGGCGAGCGCCGACACCGAGCAGGTGGACAAACGCCTGAGCGCGCTCGACCATGAGTGGGACACCGACCGGGTGCTGGAGACCGAAGCATCGGCCATGGGTCTGATCGGCCTGGCGCTCGGGGCCTTCGTGAACCGCAAGTTGCTGTTGATACCGGCCATGGTGGCGGCCGGCGTGCTGATGCACGCCCAGACCGGCCGCTACCCGCTGATGCCCCTGTTTCGAAGGCTGGGCGTGCGAACGGCGCGCGAGATCGCCCGGGAGCGCTACGCCATCAAGGCGCTGAGGGGCGACTTCCAGGACATGGACAAGGAGCCGCCGCGCCACCGGGGCCCCATCGCGCCGGACACCCTCGCCGACAGCGCAAAAGCCCGCAGCGCACAGGCTTCGCCACCCCGCACCTTCACCCA
>JAGXRS010000338.1 GCA_018335615.1 Hydrogenophaga sp.
GGCTGGTGCTCACCGCCGCACTGGTGTGGATCACCGAGTTCTACACCGGCACGCAGTACAGCCCGGTGAAGCACATCGCGCAAGCCTCCACCACCGGCCACGGCACCAACATCATTGCCGGCCTGGGCGTGTCCATGCGGTCCACCGCCTGGCCGGTGCTGTTCGTGTGCGTGGGCATTCTGGTGTCGTACCAGCTGGCGGGGCTGTACGGCATTGCCACAGCGGCCACGTCCATGCTGAGCATGGCCGGTATCGTGGTGGCCCTGGACGCCTATGGCCCCATCACCGACAACGCTGGCGGCATCGCCGAAATGGCCGAGCTGCCCAGCAGCGTGCGCGACGTGACCGACCCGCTGGACGCCGTGGGCAACACCACCAAGGCCGTCACCAAGGGCTACGCCATCGGCTCGGCCGGCCTGGCCGCCCTGGTGCTGTTCGCCGATTACACGCACAAGCTGGAGACCTACGGCCACCAGATCAGCTTCGACCTGAGCGACCCGCTGGTGATCGTGGGCCTGTTCATCGGGGGCATGATTCCCTACCTGTTCGGCGCCATGGCCATGGAAGCCGTCGGACGCGCCGCGGGTGCGGTGGTGGTGGAGGTGCGCCGCCAGTTCCGCGACATCCCCGGCATCATGGAAGGCACGGCCAAGCCCGAGTACGGCCGCGCGGTGGACATGCTGACCACCGCCGCCATCAAGGAAATGGTGATCCCGAGCCTGCTGCCGGTGGTGGCGCCGATTCTGGTCGGCATCTTTCTCGGCCCCAAGGCACTGGGCGGCCTGCTCATGGGCACCATCGTCACCGGCTTGTTCGTGGCCATTTCCATGTGCACCGGCGGCGGCGCCTGGGACAACGCCAAGAAGTACATCGAAGACGGCCACCACGGTGGCAAGGGCAGCGAGGCGCACAAGGCGGCCGTCACCGGCGACACCGTGGGCGATCCCTACAAGGACACCGCCGGCCCGGCTGTGAACCCGCTGATCAAGATCATCAACATCGTGGCCCTGCTGATCGTGCCGCTGCTGCCGATGGCTTGACAGCTCCCGCTTCCCCATGGGGCCCGCTTCGCGCGGGCCTTTTGCTGGACGCTTCAGCAGCGCACCGGGTTGCGGCAATAGCGATCCAGCTCGCGTACCGTGCTGCGCCCGGCGATGGTCTGACGCGCGCGTGGGCCCACTTCCAGGCTCAGCTTCATCTCGTACTTGCGGAAGAAGTCGTCGAACAGTTCACCACCCAATGTGCCGGTGGCGGTGAGCGTGTCGGCCTTGGCATCGTGCTCCAGCAGCACCGCACACAGGGGCTGCTCGGCCGGGCCGGCCAGCACCTGGGCACCGCGGGCCGGGTCGTACTGGCTGTGGTCGGCGCAGCAGTGAATGAGGTCTTCGCCCTTGCTGGGCGTCTGCGGGTTGATCGCCGCCCCTTTGCGAAAGCTGATGAAGCTCAGCTCTTTGGTGGGATACACCAGCTTGTGCGCGCAGATGGCCGAAAACGCCACCAGGCTGCGCCGGGGACCGACGCCGCCCGGCCACTGATAGGTTTGCTGGTCCTTGGTGCGCAGCGTGGCCGGCTGCGCCGCCTTGCCCAGGTCCAGCAGGAACACGGGGGTGGCCTCAAAGGGGTAATGGAACAGGTAGTTCACCTGCCGGCGCAGGCTGGCTGCCTTCAGCGGCTCTCCCAGCTCATCGACCAGCAACACCCGCCCATGATCGCGCGCCACGGCACTGGCCGCCCAGGCGCTGGACGCCAGCAGGCTCCCCAGAGCGCCCGAGCCCAGCGCGCACGCTTCCACAAATTCCCGACGATCCATGCCTTGACTCCTGGAAAGGGAAGGACCAGGGATGTGGCCCTCGCCCGACAAGTGAAGCCCAAGGCGGCACCACCTGTCAATACGTGGCGAGCCGCGTGCGGGGGTGAGACGCGCAGAAGGCCCGGGGCGACCCGTCTCAATGGCGTGATCCGCTAGCATCCCCACTCCCCCGCCTGCATTCGAGGCATTGGGGCCGCCAGGTCCCTCCCATGCGCCGACAGGCTTCCTTCTGTTCACCGGAGTCTCTTCATGACCGACCGTCGCACCCTGCTCAAGGGCGCAGCCGCCTGGGGCACGCTGGCCGCCAGCCCGCTGCCAGGCCTCACCCAGCCCCTCATCACCCCCTCCAGCACCGAACTCATGCCCAAAGGCCGTCAGCGCCGCGTGGTCGTGCTGGGCGGCGGCTGGGGTGGTATGACCACCGCGCGCTACCTGCGCGAAACCGCACCCGACCTGGAAGTGGTGCTGCTGGAGAAAAATCCGGTGTTCTGGTCCTGCCCGCTGAGCAACAAGTGGCTGATCGACGTGGTGGAAACCGACGCGCTGGTGCACTCCTACACCGCGCCAGCACGCCGTTACGGCTACACCTTCGTGCAGACCGAGGTGACCGACATCGACCGGTCCAAAAAACGCGTACACACGGCCCAGGGCCACCTCGACTACGACTGGCTGGTGGTGTCGGCCGGCATCCGCGTGAGCTACGAACCGTGGTTCGGCAACGACCGGCGTGCCATCGAGCACACGCGCAGCCACTTCGCCAGCGCCTACGTGCCCAGCGCCGAGCACCTGGCGCTGAAGCAGAAGATCCAGAACTTCAAGGGCGGCACCATCGTCATGACGCTGCCCCCGCCGCCGCACCGCTGCCCGCCGTCGCCTTACGAGCGCGCCTGCCTGATGGCGGCCCATTTCCAGGCCAACAAGATCCCGGCCAAGATCCTCATCCTCGATCCCAAGCCGCGCATCGCGCCCATCGGCGCCGGCTACCGGATGGCCTTCGAAGACCTGTACGAGGACACCATCCAGCACATCCCGAATGCCGCCGTGCAGTCGGTCGACCCGTTCAACAAGCGCATCCGCACGGCGGCGGGTGAGTTTGCGTTTGACGACGCCATCCTCATGGGCCACCACCAGGCGCCCGATCTGGTGTGGAAACTCGGCGCCATTGGCCGCACAGCCGAAGGCAAGCCCACGCAATGGGCCGATGTGCATCCCGAGTTGTACCACCTGCGCGACGACACCAGCATCTTCGTCATTGGGGACAGCGTGGGCGCCGTGTCGCCGCAGTTTGGCCACTACCCCAAGAGTGGCCACGTGGCCAACCGCATGGGCAAGAGCGTGGCGCAGTACATCGCCCAGCAGGCCAGCAACCAGGCCATGCGCCCGGTGATCATCGACAACCTCTGCTACATGCTGGTGAACACCGATCCCAAGGAAGCCATCAGCGTGCAGTTCGATTACCACATGGGCCCCGAAGGCCATCTGGTGCAGACGCAGACCGACGACCA
>JAGXRS010000339.1 GCA_018335615.1 Hydrogenophaga sp.
AACACCCCGCTGGCCGCGGCGCAGGCCCTGGCGGCCAACGGGGTGCTGCTGGTCTGCGTGGTCGATGCCGCCCAGAGCCGCGCCGTGTTGCTGGGTGAGGGTGATTCGCCGGGCGCCGTCGCCGGCCTGCAGCCCGGCCAGACCGTCATGCTGTGCCCCACCATCGCGCCGGAAGACACGGCGTCGCTGGCCGCCGCCCTGCAGACGCGGGGTATTGACTGCATCGACGCCCCCCTGTCGGGCGGACCGCAGCGTGCCCGCGACGGCAGCATGAGCCTGATGGTCGCGGCACCCGAGGGTGTGCTGGCGCGCCACGGCGCCCTGCTGGACGCGCTGTCGAGCCAGGTGTTCCGCATCAGCGAACGGGTGGGCGACGGTGCGCGCACCAAGCTGGTCAACAACCTGCTCGCCGGCATCAACCTGGTGGGTGCGGCGGAAGCGCTGGCGCTGGCCGGGCGCCTGGGACTGGACCAGCGCACCACGCTGGGCGTGATCGAGCGATCCAGCGGGCAGAGCTGGATCGGCTCCGACCGCCTGCACCGGGCGCTGGACGGCGATGTTGTGCCCCGTGCGCACATGACGCTGCTGGAAAAGGACACCCGGCTCGCGGTGCAGGCCGCCACCGAGGCCGGGTTTGCCGGGCCGCTGGGCGCCAGCGCCGCCCGCGCGTTTGCCCAGGCGGCCCGGGCCGGTCTGGCCAATTGCGACGACGGGGCGCTGCTGGCCTGGCTGCAGGGCCCGCCGCTGGCGCAGCCCGAGCCCTGACAGCGCCCGCCGGCTGGTCGTTCCAAGCCCATGCCGTCAGCGCGCGCATGGCGCCGTCCCTACAATGCACGGATGATTGCACGCGAACCCACCTTGGCCCGTCTGGCCAGCGCCCAAAGCCTCCTGCTCGACCCTTACGGCCTGACCCCCACGCACCTGCAGCGCGCGCTGGGCGAGATCATGTCGCACGGCGTGGACGATGCCGACCTCTACTTCCAGTACACCCGCAGCGAAGGCTGGAGCCTGGAAGAGGGCATCGTCAAGACCGGCAGCTTCAGCATCGACCAGGGCGTGGGCGTGCGCGCGGTGAGCGGTGAGAAGACCGCTTTTGCCTATTCCGACGACCTGTCGTGGGATTCGCTCATCGACGCCGCGCACACCGTGCGCACCATTTCGGCCCAGGGCCAGGGCCGCAAGGTCCGCACGCCGGCCCGCAAGGTCGCCAAGTCGCGCTCGCTCTACCCGGGGCTGGACCCCATCGCCACCCTCGACAGCACCGCCAAGGTGGCGCTGCTGGAGAAAGTGGAGCGCCTGGCCAAGGCCAAGGACCCGCGCGTGGTGCAGGTCATGGCCGGCCTGGCGAGCGAATACGACGTGGTGCTGATCGCCCGCGCCGATGGCACCCTGGCGGCCGACGTGCGCCCGCTGATCCGCCTGTCGGTCACGGTGATCGCCGAGCAGAAGGGCCGCCGCGAAGTCGGTTCCTCTGGCGGCGGTGGCCGTTTCGGCCTGGCCTATTTCGACGACGCCATGGTGCAGTCTTATGTGGACGAGGCCGTATCCAACGCCCTGACCAACCTGGACGCGCGCCCCGCGCCGGCTGGTGAAATGGTGGTGGTGCTGGGTTCGGGCTGGCCGGGCATCCTGCTGCACGAAGCCGTGGGTCACGGGCTGGAGGGGGACTTCAACCGCAAGGGCTCGAGCGCCTTCGCCGGCAAGATCGGCCAGCGCGTGGCCGCCAAGGGCGTGACCGTGCTCGACGACGGCACCATCGCCGACCGCCGCGGCTCGCTCAACGTGGACGATGAGGGCCACACCTCGCAGAAGAACGTGCTGATCGAAGACGGCATCCTGCGCGGCTATATCCAGGATTCGATGAACGCGCGCCTGATGGGCGTGAAGCCCACCGGCAACGGCCGCCGCGAAAGCTACGCCCATGTGCCGATGCCACGCATGACCAACACCTACATGCTCGGCGGCGACAAGGCACCCGAGGAAATCGTCGCGAGCATCAAGAAGGGCCTGTACGCCACCAACTTCGGCGGCGGCCAGGTCGACATCACGAGTGGCAAGTTCGTGTTTTCCGCCAGCCAGGCCTACTGGGTGGAAAACGGCCAGATCCAGTACCCGGTGAAGGGCGCCACGCTGGTGGGCAACGGCCCGGACGCGCTCACCCGCGTCAGCATGATCGGCAACGACATGCGCCTGGACAGCGGCGTGGGCACCTGCGGCAAGGAAGGCCAGAGCGTGCCTGTGGGCGTGGGTCAGCCGACGCTGCGCATCGAAGGCCTCACGGTGGGCGGCACGGCCTGAGGCTGGTCCGCCCGGCATGCACCCGTTTCCTGCGGCTCCTGCCGTCTGTCAGCCAACCGTCAAGGGGGCTGTGCTACATTTCTGTTCGATGACTTCGCGCTTCGCCTTCTTTGCTTTCTATTTTTGGTTCTCAGTCCCTGGCGGACGAGAGGCGAGGCTGTAAGCGCATCACCGAATCTCGATCAAACCGCCGGAGCCCCCAGCCCGGCGGTTTTTTTTGGCCTTTTTCATTTCCACCACGCCTTCTAGGAGCTTTGCGATGAATGCCTTGAACACCCCTGCCAGCGACGCCTGGCATGCGCGTCCTGTCGACAAAACCAGCCAGACCGACGACGAACGCATCAAGGACATCACCGTGCTCCCGCCTCCCGAACACCTGATCCGCTTCTTCCCCATCGGCGGCACGCCGGTGGAAACGCTCATCACCCAGACCCGCCAGCGCATTCACCACATCCTGCATGGTCAGGACGACCGGCTGCTGGTGGTCATCGGCCCCTGCTCCATCCACGACCCGGCCGCCGCGCTCGATTACGCGCGCCGACTGAAGCCGCTGCGCGAACAGTATGCCGACACGCTGGAGATCGTGATGCGTGTGTATTTCGAGAAGCCCCGCACCACCGTTGGCTGGAAGGGCCTGATCAACGACCCCTACCTGGACGAGAGCTTCCGCATCGACGAAGGCCTGCGCATGGCGCGTCAGCTGCTCATCGAGATCAACCGCCTGGGCCTGCCGGCCGGCAGCGAGTTCCTGGACGTGATCTCGCCTCAGTACATCGGCGACCTGATCGCCTGGGGCGCCATCGGTGCGCGCACCACCGAGAGCCAGGTGCACCGCGAACTGGCCTCGGGCCTCTCCGCCCCCATCGGCTTCAAGAACGGTACCGACGGCAACATCCGGATCGCCACCGACGCGATCCAGGCCG
>JAGXRS010000340.1 GCA_018335615.1 Hydrogenophaga sp.
GGTGAGTCCCCTGACCTCGCCCGCAGCCGCTGCACCGTCGCGTTCGCGTCGGCGGCCGCTGGACCGCCTGTGGGACCAGGCCACCATTTACCTGCCGGTGCTGCTCATGGGCATGCTGGCGCTGGCCTCGTACTGGCTGCTGCGCGCCACGCCAGACGCGCTGGCACCGGCGGTGGAGCGACCCGTGACGAGCGAGCCCGACTATTTCATGCGCCGCTTTTCGGTGAAGCTGTTCGACGCCGACGGCCAGCTGACCCACGAGGTGTTTGGCGCCGAGGCACGCCACCGGCCCGACACCGACGAGATCGAGATCGACCAGGCCCGCATCCGCTCCATCCAGCCCAACGGGCTGCTGACCACGGCCACCGCCCGACAGGTCACGACGAACGGCGAACAGACCGAGTTCCTGCTGCAGGGCGACGCGGTGGTGATCCGCGAAGGCGGGCAAACGCCCGAGGGCACCGTGATCCCGCGCGTCGAGTTCCGCGGCGAGGAGCTGCGCATCATCACCGAGCCGCAGCGCGTGCTGTCGAGCCAGCCCGTTACCCTGGTGCGCGGCAACAACCGCCTCAACGCCGACACCCTGGATTACCAGGGCGACGAGGGCGTGGCCGTGTTCCAGGGCCGGGTACGGGCCCAGCTGGTGCCCTGAACACAATGGCGCCGGTCTCCCCTGCCACCGCCTCTGAGCACCCGCGCATGCCCAGCATGCCCGACCCAGCACCGCTGGCCTTCATCACCGGGGCCTCCAGCGGCATTGGCCAGGCACTGGCCGCCCGCTATGCCCGCGCAGGCTACCGCCTGGCGCTGGTGGCCCGGCGCGCCACCGAGATGCAGGCCTGGGCCGACGCGCAAGGGCTGGACGCCACGCGCTGCCAGGTGTTCGGCGCCGACGTGGCCGACGCCGACAGCACCGTGTCCGCCGGGCAGGCCTGCCTGGGCACGATGGGTGTGCCCGATGTGGTCATTGCCAATGCCGGCATCAGCATCGGCATGGACACCGCCGAGCGCGCCGACATCGACGTGATGGCGCGCACCTTCGCCCTCAACAACACCGGCATGGCCGCCACCTTCCACCCCTTCGTGGCACCCATGCGGGCGCGCGGCAGCGGCGCGCTGGTGGGCATCGCCAGCGTGGCGGCCATCCGCGGCCTGCCGGGCCATGGCGCGTACTGCGCCAGCAAGGCGGGCGTGGTGGCCTACTGCGAAAGCCTGCGCGGCGAGCTGCGCGGCAGCGGGGTGGCGGTGGTCACGCTGCTGCCGGGCTATGTGGACACGCCGCTGACCCGGCAGAACCGCTACCGCATGCCCTTCCTGCTGTCGGCCGACGCCTTTGCCGACCGGGCGTTTGCTGCCATCGCCGCGCACGCCCGCTACCGCGTGATCCCCTGGCAGATGGGCGTGGTGGCCCGGCTGCTGCGCTGGCTGCCCCATGCCTGGTTCGACCGCCTGCTGGCCGGTCGCCCACGCAAGCACCGGCAAACCAAGACAACAACCAACGGAGTGGACTGAATGCTGGACGTGGTGGTGCTGTTTTTCCTGCTGGGGGTGTTCGCGCGGCTTGTCAAGAGCGACCTGCGCCTGCCCGAGGCGCTGTACGAGACCCTGTCGATCTACCTGCTGCTGGCCATCGGCCTCAAGGGCGGCATCGAGCTGAGCAAGCAGCCCATGCTCGACCTGCTGCCGCAGATGCTGGCCTGCATGGCGCTGGGCTTTGCCATTCCCTTCGTGCTCACACCGGTGCTGCGCCTGCTCGGCCTGAGCCGCGTCGATGCCGCTGCCATGGCCGCGCATTACGGTTCGGTCAGCGTGGTGACGTTTGCCGTGGCCAGCGCCTACCTGGCGGCACAAGGGGTCGAAACCGAGGCCCACGCCGCGTTGTGGGTGGCCATCATGGAGGCGCCCGGTATTGTGGCGGGCATCGTGCTGGCGCGGATCGGGGTGACGGACGCCAGCGGCGTCAAAAGCCGGATCAACTGGGGCGAACTCGGCCACGACGTGTTCTTCGGCAAATCGGTGCTGCTGCTGGCTGGCGGCCTGCTGATCGGCACCGTGATGGGCGAAGCGGGCACGGCGCCCATTGCCCCGGTGTTCATGGCGCCCTTCAAGGGCGTGCTGGCCCTGTTCCTGCTGGAGCTCGGCCTGGTGGCCGGCGGGCGCCTGGGCGAGTTGCGCCACCACGGCATGCGCATCGTCGGCTTCGCCCTCCTCGCGCCGATGGTGCTGGCGCTCTTCGGCGCCCTCACCGGCGTGCTGCTGGGGCTGAGCACCGGCGGTGTGGCGATTCTGGCCACGCTGGCGGCCAGCGCCAGCTACATCGCCGCGCCCACGGCCATGCGCATGGCCGTGCCCGAGGCCAACGCCGCACTGTCCATCACGGCGGCGCTGGGCGTGACCTTCCCCTTCAACATCGTGCTGGGCGTGCCGCTCTACCTGGGCATGGCGCGCTGGCTGCAGGCCGCTCTCGCCTGAGCCCACCCCAAAGGACAAGCCATGGACAAACACGCTCGCAAGCTGCTCGTCATCATCACCGAGGCGGTACTGGAAAAACGGCTGATCGCCGACAGCATGCGCCTGGGCGCGCAGGGCTACACGGTGCACGACGTGCGCGGCGGCAGCCGCATGGGCGCGCGCGAGGCGCTCTGGGAGGCCGACCGCAGCATCGAGCTCAAGGTGGTGTGCCCCGCCGCTGTGGCCGACGTGATCGCCCAGCATGTGCTGACCGAATACGCCGCCCACCACAGCCTCTCGATGTACTTCACCGAAGTCGAGGTGGTGCGCCCCGGCAAGTTCTGAGGCCACAAGCCCATCCCCGCTGAGCCGCAGCGGCTGTTCGGGCGGGAGACCCGCCCATGAAAAAAGCCCCGCGGTGCAGACCAGGGGGCTTTTTTCAGCTGCTGACCGGCCGCAGGAGCCGGATCAGCAAAGGGTTGGGGTCTCGATCAGTAACCGCCGCGGCCACCGCCACCGCCGTCACGACGGCCACCGCCGCCGTAGGGGCTGCGGAAGCCACCGTCGTTGCCGCCACCACCGTAGCCGCCACGATCGCCACCACCACCACCGAAGCCGCCGCCACCGCCGCGGGGGCCACCGAAGCCACCGGTGCGCGGAGGACGTGCCTCCATCGGACGGGCTTCGTTCACCACGAGGCTGCGGCCGCCCAGGGACTGGCCGTTCATGCCTTCGATGGCGGACTGGGCTTCAGCGTCGCTGCCCATTTCCACAAAGCCGAAGCCTTTGGAACGGCCGGTGTCGCGCTCCATCATGACCTTGGCGCTGTTCACGTTGCCGAAGGCGCCGAAAGCCTGCTGCAGATCTTCGTCGCGAACGGTGTAGGGCAGGTTGCCCACGTAGAGTTTGTTGCCCATGCTTGGGACTCCTAAGAACACTGAAAAAAATAGCGATGGAGCCCCGTTAGCAAACAAAACCTGTAGCACGCGAAACCAACCGAT
>JAGXRS010000341.1 GCA_018335615.1 Hydrogenophaga sp.
GATTCGGCCCGCCAAGCCGCGTCGGATCAGGGGGTGGAGGGCGTGCGACGGTCCCGGGTCAGCGCCCGTCGCCTGGCGGGTGGGCGCTGTGGTGCGGCAGACACGCCGGGGGCCACGCCAGCAGCTGTTGCAGCCGCTGCCAGTCGAATCCGGGGCCGGGATCCTGCTTGCGTCCCGGCGCGATGTGCTCGTGCCCGGCGATGTGGGCCACCGGGTAGCGCTGCGCAATATGGCGGCACAGGCTGGCCAGCACGGTGTACTGGGCCGGCTCGAAAGGTTCGCCTTCCAGGCCTTCCAGTTCGATACCGATGGAATCGTCGTTGCAGTTGCCACGGCCGCGCCACTGCGAGGCACCGGCGTGCCAGGCGCGGGCGTCGGCATCGACGAACTGCACCAGTTCGCCGTCGCGGCGGATGAAGAAGTGCGCCGACACTTCCAGACCACGGATCTGCCCGAAGTAGGGGTGGGCCTCCCAGTCCAGCCGGTTGGTGAAGAGCTGTTCCACCTCGGGGCCGCCGTACTGCCCGGGTGGCAGGCTGATCGAGTGCAGCACGATGAGGTCGATGCAGGCACCACTGGGCCGCGGTCCGACGTTGGGCGAGGGGCAGGCGCGGGCGCTTTGCAGCCAGCCGCCTTGCCACACCGCGCCTGTGGGCGCCGTGGCCTCAGCTGGCATCGCCATCCTCGGCTTCGCCGGAGGGCATGGCGATGCCCAGGCGCTGGATGCGGTAACGCATCTGGCGCAGGTTGAGCCCCAGCCGGGCCGCCGCCGCCGTGCGGTTGAAATCGGTCTCCTTGAGCGCGCGCAGCAGCACCTGGCGCTCCTGTTCGTCCAGGTAGGTCTGCAGGTCGGCCGGGATCGCGGTGTCGGCCGCTGCCAGAGCGGCGGGTCGGGCGCTGCTCGCGGCGCCGGGTGGGGCACTGGCCACGGCCGCTGCCACCGGGGCCGCCGGCGCCTCGGTCTCGCCAAAGTCCTCCGGCTGCAGCACGCCGCCGCTGCTCAGTGCCAGGGCGCGTTGCAGCAGGTTTTCAAGTTCCCGCACATTGCCGGGCAGCTCACGCGAGCGCACCCACGCCAGTGCCGCCGGCGAGAGCTCGGGCGTGGGCTGGCCCGACTCGCGGCAGATGCGCTGCAGCAGCGCCTGCGCGAGTTCCGGCAGGTCGCCCCGGCGCTCTCGCAGGGCGGGGGTGCGCAGCTCGATCACGTTGAGGCGGTAGAACAGGTCTTGCCGGAATTCATCCGTTTTGACCAGCGCCGCCAGGTCGCGGTGCGTGGCGCTGACCAGCCGCACATCGACCGCTTCTTCCTGCACGCCGCCCAGCGGGCGCACCCGGCGTTCCTGAATGACGCGCAGCAGCTTGGCCTGCATCGCCAGTGGCAGGTCGCCGATCTCGTCGAGGAACAGGGTGCCGCCCTGGGCGGCCTGGAAATAGCCCTCGCGGTCCTGCGTGGCGCCGGTGTAGGCGCCCTTGCGCACGCCGAAAAACTCCGCCTCGATCAGGTTGTCGGGAATGGCGCCGCAATTCACGGCCACGAAGGGGCCATCGGCGCGGTGGCTGCACTCGTGCACGGCACGGGCCACCAGTTCCTTGCCGGTGCCCGACTCGCCGAAAATCAGCACCGGCGCCATGCTGGTGGCCACCTTCGCGATGCGTGCCTTGATCTGCACGATGCAGGGCGAACCGCCGACGATGCGGGCGAGGGCGCGCGCCTCCGGTGGCGGCGGTGGCGCGCTGTGGCGGCCCGGGCTGCTGCCGGGGCGCGACGGCGCCGGCGCGGCGGGTGCGTGGCGCAGACTCTGCAGTGCCGCGCTGACGGCGGTGCGCAGCTGCTTGAGGTCCACCGGCTTGGTGAGGTAGTCGAATGCCCCGGTCTTCAGGGCTTCCACGGCATTTTCGGCCGAACCGTAGGCCGTGATGACGATGCTTTTCTCGGTGCGTTGCTGGCGGCTCAGTTCGCGCAGCAGTTCCAGGCCCAGCCCGTCGGGCAGGCGCATGTCGGTGATGAGCACGTCGAAGCGCCGTTGCTGCAGCCATTCGCGCGCCTGGGTCAGGTCGGGCGCGGACACGACGTCATAGCCTTCGCGCAGCAGGGTGAGTTCGTAGAGGGTGCACAGGTCGGGTTCGTCATCGACGACCAGCACGGAGGCGGCAGGGCGGGTGGACATGGTGGGGTGTCGGTTCAGCGCAGCGAGGGCGACGCATCGGCGCGTCCATGGTGTCCCTGCAGGGGACGGGTGGCAGGGTCGTCTGCCGGCGGATATGGCAGGCTTTGCTGCTGGGGCAGGCGCAGGCCAGGGACCGCCGGGATCAGCACATAAAACTCGTTGCCGTCGCGCTGGTCCAGCCGGGTGCGCTGGTAGGCGATGGTGGCACCGTAGCGCTCGCAGAGTTCGCGGCAGATGTACAGGCCCAGGCCGCTGGAGCGGCTTTCGGACGAGAAGAAGGGTTCGAACAGGTGGCGCCGCACGCTGGCTTCCAGCGGGCTGCCGTCGCTCCAGACCGACAGCCGCACCTGGTCCTGCCCGCTGGGCTGGGTGATCAGGCGGATGCAGGACGGCTCGCCGCTGGCGTGCCGTTTGGCGTTGTCCAGCAGGTTGACGAGCAGGCGGCGCAGGTGGTCGGGGTCGAATCCCACCTGCGCGCCCGGCGCATGGATGTGAACGCCCAGCACGCCCTGGCCCTTGTTCTGCCGTGCCCACTCCTGGGCGATCTGGCGCACCGTGGCGTCCAGCGGCAGCACCGGCGGTGCGGTGTCGGGCTGGCTTGGCTGCGCGCGCGCCACGTTCAGGATGTCGTCCACGATGCGCGCCAGCCGCTGCGCGTTCTGGTCGATCATGCGCGTGAGGCGCTTCTGGGCCGGGTCCGTCACCTCTTCGTCGAGCAGGGCATTGGCCTGCGTGATGGCCGAGAGCGGGTTGCGGATCTCGTGCGCCACCGCCGCTGACATGCGCCCCATCGAGGCCAGTTTTTCGGTGCGCACCCGTGCTTCCACCTCGCGCAGGTCTTCCAGGAACAGCACGCACAGGCCCGCGCTGCCGCTGCGCGAGGCGGTGAGGCGGGTGCGGACGAAGAAGCGGTGGGTGCCGGGTTGGTCCTCGTGGCCGATCGACACCTCGGATTCGAGGGAGTGTTCGACCAGGAAGGTTTCGTTCACGAGTTGGGACAGGCCCTGCCAGCCGGGCCGGCTGGACAGCAGCAGCCGGGCGCCGTGGGGGTAGGCCTTGCCCATCAGCATGGACTGGGCGGCCGGGTTCGCGTTGCGCACCACGCCGTGGGTGTCCACCACCAGCACCCCCTCGCTCAGGCTCTCGATCACCAGTTCGTTGACCTGCGCCTGCGTGCGCGCCGCGGCCTGGCTGCTCTGTGCCACCGCTTCCTCGCGCGCCAGCCGCAGCGCCAGCTGGTTGGCCAGCACCGCCACCAGAAAGAACCCCGTGCCGGTGAGCGCGGTCTGCAGCAGCCGGGCGGTGGACACGTCGCCCGGCAGCGGTGCGCTCAGCCAGGCCTCACCCAGCAGATAAAGCGTGACGGCGGCAGCGGTGCCCAGGCCCAGCACCAGCGGCCCGAGGATGGACGCCAGCAGCACCGGCAGCGCAAACAGCGGGGTGTAGTGGATGCCGCCGAACTGGGAGTACTGCAATGTGCCGAACACCAGCACATCGACCCCGATCGTCATCAGCCACTGCAGCGCGAAGGAGCCGCCCGGCCGGACTGGCTGGGACCAGAGCAGCACCGCCAGCGCGGCCGCCAGGTGCAGCGCGCACACCAGCACCAGCCAGTTCGCCCCCCCTGTTCCGGTGACCAGCACAAACACCTGCAGCGCCAGCAGCACGGCGGCAATGAAGACGCGCGCCCGCATGAAGGCGCTCCACAGGCGGCCAAACGCCCGCATGCGCTGCTCGTGTCCGGTGGTGCTGTTGCCGTCCAGCGGTGAAAACCACGAAGGCGCCAGCTGGGACGGGGTTTCGTGGGCCATGTCAGCGGCCTGGCCACGAGGGCCGGCTCAGGCTGGTGGCGTCGGCGGGTGTCACCTGGCCCGGTCCTCGCCCAGCGCCCGGTGTTCGGGGCTGCAGTAGGCGCCATCACGCCCCATCACGGCCTCGCTCTGTGGCAGGTGCGTACCGCATTCGAGGCAGGCCACCATCGTGGTGGGTTTGCGCAGCACCGGTGGCTTTTGCGCAGGCGGCGGCG
>JAGXRS010000342.1 GCA_018335615.1 Hydrogenophaga sp.
GGCAGCGCCACCGCCATTGCGCTGATCTACCCCGAGCTCAAGGGCAAGCTCAACGGCCATGCCGTGCGTGTGCCGGCACTCAATGCCTCGCTGACCGACTGCGTGTTTGAACTCAACCGCGCCACCACGGTGGAAGAGGTGAACGCGCTGTTCGAGGCCGCCGCCCAGGGCCCACTGGCCGGCATCCTGGGCTTTGAAAACCGCCCGCTGGTGAGCAGCGATTACGCCCGCGACACGCGCAGCTCCATCGTGGATGGCCTGTCCACCATGGTGACGGACGGCACGCTGCTGAAGGTCTACGCCTGGTACGACAACGAGATGGGCTACGCCTGCCGCATGGTGGACCTGGCCTGCCACCTCGAAGCCCAGGGGCTCTGAGCCATGTGGACCCCAACACTCCCACCGTTCGGGCGACATTCCGCGCATCCTGAGCCTGTCGAAGGATCGAAGCCCTCCACATGAACACCATGCCCTCCCCCACCACCAGCCAGGCCGTTCGCAACTACGCCGTCGTCACCAGCGCCTACTGGGGCTTCACGCTCACCGACGGCGCGCTGCGCATGCTGGTGCTGCTGCACTTCTACCAGCTGGGTTATTCGCCCTTCACGCTGGCCTTCCTGTTCCTGCTGTACGAGGCGGCCGGCGTGCTGGCCAACCTCATCGGCGGCTGGCTGGCCACGCGCTACGGCATCCAGCGCATGCTGACCGTGGGCCTGGTGACGCAGATCACCGGCTTCACCCTGCTCTCGCTGCTGAACCCGGCCTGGACCGCGGCGATGTCGGTGGCCTGGGTCGTGGTGGCGCAGGGCATCTGCGGCGTGGCCAAGGACCTGACCAAGACCGCCAGCAAGTCGGCCATCAAGATCACCCAGTCGCAAGCCAAGGCGCAGGACGGCGGCCACAACCAGCTGTTCAAGTGGGTGGCCTGGTTCACCGGCAGCAAGAACGCCATGAAGGGCTTCGGCTTCTTCCTCGGCGGCGTACTGCTGCAGGCGCTGGGCTTCCAGCACGCGCTGTGGGCCATGGCGGGGCTGCTGGTGCTGGTGCTCGCCGGCGTGGTGGGTTTCGTACCGCCGCTCATGGGCAAGGCCAAGGCATCGAAATCGGCCAAAGAGCTGTTCGCCAAGAACGCCGGCATCAACGCGCTGGCCGCGGCCCGCGTGGCCTTGTTCGGCGCGCGCGACGTGTGGTTTGTGGTGGGCGTGCCGGTGTTCCTCTACTCGCAAGGCTGGACCTTCACCATGGTCGGCGGCTTCCTGGCGGCCTGGACGATTGGCTACGGCCTGGTGCAGGCGCTGGCCCCCAACGTCGTGAAGCGCAGCCCCGACGGCCTGAGCGCCGAGGTGCCGGCCGCGCGCGGGTGGTCGCTGGTGCTGGCGCTGATTCCGGTGGGCATTGCGGCCGCTGTGCTGCTGGAGCTGCCCGACCTGCAGTGGTGGGTGGTGGGCGGGCTGGGCCTGTTCGGCGTGGCGTTTGCCGTGAACTCGTCGGTGCACTCCTACCTGATCCTGGCCTATGCGGGGAGCGAGAAGGCCGCCGAAGACGTGGGCTTCTACTACGCCGCCAATGCGCTGGGGCGCTTCTTCGGCACGCTGATGTCGGGCCTGCTGTACCAGTGGGGCGGGCTGCTGTACGCCCTGGTAGGCTCGGCGGTGATGCTGTTCGTGTGCTGGCTGCTCACGCTGGCCCTGCCGACCCGGCTGCACCAGCCCCAAACCCGGCCCCGGACCACCTGAGGAAGACGATGAACGAGACCGATGTGGTGCGCGCCCTGGCCGCCCTGGCCCAGGAGACCCGCTTGCGCGCGTTCCGCCTGCTGGTGGTGGCCGGGCCCGAGGGGCTGACGCCCGGTCAGATGGCGGAAACGCTGGGCACCGCGCCCACCGCGCTGTCCTTTCATTTGAAAGAATTGAGCCACGCCGGCCTGATCGGCTGCGAGCGCAACGGCCGCCACCTGATCTACCGCGCGTCGGTCTCGCAGATGAACGAGCTGCTGGGTTTCCTCACCGCGCATTGCTGCCAGGGCCAGCCGTGCCTGGAGGTGCCGGTGACGCTGGACTGTTCCCGTTGTTGAGCTCACGCGCAGCCGCGCGTTTTGGACCCGTCGCCCGGTGCGGCGGGTGTTGTTTTGTCAAAGGTGTTCCATGGGAATTTTTGAACGGTATCTGACGGTCTGGGTGGCGCTGGGCATTCTGGCGGGTGTAGGCCTGGGCCTGGCCATTCCGGCGCTGTTCCAGGCGGTGGCGGCCATCGAGGTGGCGCAGGTCAACCTGGTGGTGGCGGTGTTCATCTGGGTGATGATTTACCCGATGATGATCCAGATCGACTGGAGCGCCGTGAAGGACGTGGGCCGCAAGCCCAAAGGCCTGCTGCTCACGCTGACGGTGAACTGGCTCATCAAGCCCTTCACCATGGCTGCGCTGGGCGTGCTCTTCTTTCAATACATTTTTGCGCCCTGGGTCGATCCGCAGTCCGCCAGCGAGTACATCGCCGGCATGATCCTGCTCGGCGTGGCGCCCTGCACCGCGATGGTGTTCGTGTGGAGCCAGCTGGTCAAAGGCGACCCGAACTACACGCTGGTGCAGGTGTCGGTGAACGACCTCATCATGGTGGTGGCGTTTGCGCCCATTGCCGCCTTCCTGCTGGGCGTGACCGACGTCACCGTGCCCTGGCAGACCCTGTTCCTGTCCACGGTGCTGTACGTGGTGCTGCCGCTGCTGGCCGGCATGGCCACGCGGCAGCTGCTGGTGAAGCGCTCGCCCGAGGCGCTGGGCCGGTTCGTGGCGCACATGAAGCCCTGGTCCGTGCTGGGCCTGATCGCCACCGTGGTGCTGCTGTTCGGCTTCCAGGCGCAGACCATCGTGGACAAGCCCCTGGTCATCGGCATGATCGCCATTCCGCTGATCCTGCAGACCTACGGCATCTTCTTCATCGCCTGGTGGGGTGCGAAGCTGCTGAAGCTGCCGCACAACATCGCCGGGCCGGCCTGCCTGATCGGCACTTCCAACTTCTTCGAGCTGGCCGTGGCGGTGGCCATTTCGCTGTTCGGCCTGAACTCGGGCGCGGCGCTGGCCACGGTGGTGGGCGTGCTGGTGGAGGTGCCGGTGATGCTGTCGCTGGTGGC
>JAGXRS010000343.1 GCA_018335615.1 Hydrogenophaga sp.
CGCGCGCGTTGCGCGGCGCCCGGTGGATGGCGTCGGCCCGGCCCTGCTGCAGCACCACGCCCTCGGCCATCACCACCAGCTCGTCGGCCAGCAGGCGGGCTTCGTTCAGGTCGTGCGTGACCAGCACCATGGGCACGGCAATGTCCTCCCGCAACTCGGCCAGCAGCGCATAGAGCGTCTGCCGGTTCATCTGGTCCACGGCGGAAAACGGCTCGTCCAGCAGCAGCACCGCTGGCTCGCGCACCAGCGCGCGTGCCACCGCCACGCGCTGTTGCTGACCGCCCGAGAGCTGCGCTGGCCGACGCTGCATCTGTTCGGGCGTGAGGCCGACCCGGCGCAGCATCTCCTGCGCGCGCGCCAGGCGCTGCGGCCCGCGCAGCGGCAGGGCCACATTGTCCAGGGCGTTCATGTGCGGCATCAGCGCGTAGTCCTGGAACACCAGGCCCACGTTGCGCTGCTGTGGCGGCACGAACAGGCGCTGCCCGGTGTCGCACCAGCAGGCGGTGCCGACGCTGATGCGCGCGTTCTGCGGCTTCATGAGTCCGGCCACGCCGCGCAGCAGCGAGGTCTTGCCAGCGCCCGATGGCCCGACCAGCGCCACCAGCTGGCCCGGCGCGCACTGGAAAGACCCGCTCAGGCGCATGGGCAGGGTCTGGTCGATGCGCACCTGCAGGCTCATGGTGCGGCCTCTGCCGGGCGGGTGGGCCGGCCCAGCCGGCGGCTGGCCAGCAGCGAGGCGGCGATGGCCACCAGCGAAATCAGCAACAGCGTGAGCGACATCAGGTGCGCGCCGCGGGTGTCGAAGGCCTGCACGCGGTCGTAGATGGCGATGGCGATGGTCTGCGTTTCCCCCGGGATGCTGCCGCCCACCATGAGCACCACGCCGAACTCGCCCAGCGTGTGCGCAAAGGTCATCACCGCCGCCGACATGATGCCGGGCCACACCAGCGGCAGGTCCACGCGGGTGAAGCGTTCCCAGCTGGACAGTCCGCACACCAGTGCGGCCTCGTGCAGGCTGGGCGGCACGTTCTCGTAGGCACGCTGCAGCGGCTGCAGGGCGAACGGGATGTTGAACACCAGCGAGGCGATCAGCAGGCCGGTGAAGCTGAAGGTGAGCTGCACGCCAAAAAGCTGCTGCGCCCATTGGCCCAGTGGCGAGGCGTTGCCCAGCCCCACCAAGAGGTAATAGCCCAGCACCGTGGGCGGCAGCACCAGCGGCAGCAGCATGGCCGCTTCGACCCAGATCTTCCAGCGCGCGGGCGTGCGCGCGATCCAGCGCCCGAGCCACAAGCCCAGCGGCAGCAGCAGCGCCACCGTGGCGGCGGCCAGCTTGAGCGAGAGGGAGAGGGCGGTCCAGTCCACGCGCGCAGCCGCTCAGGGAGTGCGGGGTGCGGCGCCGTCGGGCAGGCTGAAGCCGTAGCGGCGCAGCACCGCCTGGGCCGCCGGCGCCTGCAGGTAGGCGTAGAACGCGCGGGCGGTGGCGTCGGCACCCTGCAGCAGCACCATGCGCTGGTTCAGGGGCTGGTGCCAGGCTTCAGGAATGAGCGCGAAGCTGCCCTGCGCGGCCACGGCGGGCGCCAGCGCCAGCGAATACGCCACGATGCCCCCCTGGGTGCTGCCCGAGGTGGCGAACTGCGCGGCCTGGGAAATGTTCTCGCCCAGCACCAGCCGGGGCTGGATCTGCTGCCACAGCCCGGCGTGCTGCAGGGCCTCCATGGCGCGGGTGCCGTAGGGGGCATGCTCGGGGTTGGCGATGGCGAATTTCTGCAGCCGGCCGTCTTTCAGCGCCAGGGCCAGGTCGCGCAGCTCGCCATCGGCCTTCAGCGCCGATCCCTTGGGCACCAGCAGGCCGATGCGGCCCACGGCGTATCGGTGGCCACGGTCCAGCGTCTTGCCGGCGTCGGCCAGCTTGAACACGAAGTCTTCATCCGCCGAGAGGAACAGGTGGAAGGGCGCGCCCTGCTGGATCTGCCGGAAGAAGTTGCCCGAGGAGCCGAACACCAGCCGCACCGGCCCGCCGCCGTCGCGGCGAAACTGCGCGGCCACGTCTTCCAGCGCAAACTTCAGGTCGGACGCGGCCACCACCACCGGCTGCGCCCATGCCGGTGCACCGCCCAACAGCAGCACCAGCGCCGCCAGCAGCGGGCGCATCAGGCGGGCGGCAGTGGCACGCATTCGGGCCACGGAAGTGAACGAGAGGCGGGTGGGTGGGCGCATCTGCCCATTATCACAAGTCGGTGCGCAGCTTCCAGATCTCCGGGAACAGCACCACGTCGAGCATCTTGCGCAGGTAGCTCACGCCGCCGGTGCCACCGGTGCCGCGCTTGAAGCCGATGACGCGCTCCACCGTGGTGACGTGGCGGAAGCGCCAGAGCCGGAAGGCGTCTTCCAGGTCGGTGAGTTCTTCGCCGAGCTGGTACAGGTCCCAGTGGTCCTTGGGGTGGCGGTACACCTGCAGCCAGGCCTGCTCCACCGCGTCGCTGGCTTCGTAGGGCTGGGTCCAGTCGCGCTCGGTATGGCTGGCCGGCACGGCCAGGCCGCGGCGCGCCAGCAGGCGCAGGGCTTCGTCGTACAACGACGGGGCTTGGTACGCGGCCTGCACCAGCGCCAGCCGCTCGGGCGCGTGCGCGTGGGGCTTGAGCATGGCGGCGTTCTTGTTGCCTAGCGCGAATTCGATGCAGCGGTACTGGAAGCTCTGAAAGCCGCTGGAGCTGGAGAGGTAGGGCCGGATGGCGCTGTACTCGGGCGGCGTCATGGTGGCCAGCACGTCCCAGGCGTGCACCAGCTGCTCCATGATCTTGCTCACACGCGCCAGCATCTTGAAGGCGGGGTTGAGTTCGTCGCGGGCGATGTGCTGGATGGCGGCCTGCAGCTCGTGCAGCATCAGCTTCATCCAGAGTTCGCTGGTCTGGTGCTGCACGATGAACAGCAGCTCGTCGTGGGCCGGCGACAGCGGCTTCTGGGCGCTGAGGATGGCGTCGAGCTGCAGGTAGTCGCCATAGCTCATGGACTGGCTGAAGTCGAGCTGGGCTTTCTCTTCCGCGACGATGGCTTCGGTGTGGTGTGCGGCGGGGGCGGTCGCCGAAACGGGGTTGTGGGGGCAGGTCATGGTTTGTCTCCGTTCGCCCTGAGCTGGTCGAAGGGCTTGTGCAATGCGGGATGTAGAGGGCTTCGACAAGCGCAGCCCGAACGGCGGTTTTGATCGGACAACGTCAGGTGACGGCGTGTTTCTGGTTGAATGCCGGGCGCTGCCATTCGCCGGTCTCCAGCACCTGTTTCAAATGCTCGACCGCGTGCCACACATCCTCGAAACCGATGTAGAGCGGCGTGAAGCCGAAGCGCAGGATGTCCGTGCTTCCCGTGCGTCCTGAGCCTGGCCTGTCCTGAGCCTGTCGAAGGGTCGAAGGATCGCCGGCGCGGAAGTCGCCGACCACGCCACGGGCGATCAGCGCCTGCACGATGGCGTAGGCGCCTTCGCTCCTGGTCAGGCACACCTGCGAGCCGCGTTGCGCGTGTTCGCGCGGTGTCGCCAGGCCCAGCCCGTGGCCGGCGCAGCGTTCTTCGACCAGCTGGATGAACAGGTCGGTCAGCGCGAGCGACTTGGCGCGCAGCGCCGTCATGCCGCCCAGGGACTCGGCCGCTTCGAACACCTCCAGCCCGCAGGCCAGCGCCGAGAGGCTGATGATGGGCTGCGTGCCGCACTGGTACCGCGTGATGCCCGGGGCCGGCTGGTAGTCGGGCGTGAAGGCAAAGGGCGCGGCGTG
>JAGXRS010000344.1 GCA_018335615.1 Hydrogenophaga sp.
GCGCGGATCTCTTCCACTTCCTGGCGGTTGTTGGCGTGCATCTGCACGATACGGCCGATGCGCTCTTTCTTGCCCTTGACCGCGTTGTAGACGGTGTCGCCCTTCTTGAGCACGCCCGAGTACACGCGAACGAAGGTCAGCTGACCCACGAAGGGGTCGGTCATCAGCTTGAAGGCCAGCGCCGACAGCTTCTCTTCGTCATCGGCCTTGCGCGAGGTCGGCTCTTCGTCTTCGGTCGTGCCGCCGACCGGGGGAATGTCCACCGGCGAGGGCAGCAGTTCGATCACGGCATCCAGCATGCGCTGCACACCCTTGTTCTTGAAAGCGGTGCCACACAGCATGGGCTGGATCTCGCAGGCCAGCGTGCGCAGACGCAGGCCTTCGGTGATCTCGGCCTCGGTGAGCTCGCCGCCCTCGAGGTACTTGTTCATCAGCTCTTCGGACGACTCGGCTGCGGCCTCGACCATCTTCTCGCGCCACTCCTTGGCCAGCTCCACGAGGTCGGCAGGGATGTCCTGGAAGGTGAACTTCATGCCCTGGGACGCTTCGTCCCAGATGATGGCTTTCATCTTGCGCAGGTCGACCACGCCGGTGAAGTTGTCTTCGGCACCGATCGGGATCACGATCGGGATCGGGTTGGCCTTCAGGCGCAGACGCATCTGGTCGTGCACCTTGAAGAAATTGGCACCGGTGCGGTCCATCTTGTTCACAAAGGCCAGACGGGGCACCTTGTACTTGTTGGCCTGGCGCCAGACGGTTTCCGACTGGGGCTGCACGCCACCCACGGCGCAGTACACCATGCAGGCGCCGTCGAGCACGCGCATCGAACGCTCCACCTCGATGGTGAAGTCCACGTGGCCGGGGGTGTCGATGATGTTGAAACGGTGCTCGGGGAAGGAGTTGTCCATGCCCTTCCAGAAGCAGGTGGTGGCAGCAGAGGTGATCGTGATGCCACGCTCCTGCTCCTGCTCCATCCAGTCCATGGTGGCGGCGCCATCATGCACTTCACCGATCTTGTGGTTCACACCCGTGTAGAACAGGATGCGCTCGGTGGTGGTGGTCTTGCCGGCATCGATGTGAGCCGAAATACCAATATTGCGATAACGCTCAAGGGGCGTACTGCGTGCCATGAAAAATTCTCCTAAATTAAGTACCAAAGCCCGCGGTCCTGATGGACCCGCGGGCTTGCTTCTGATCAGCTTGCCGGGCTCATTCGAGCCCCGACATCAGAAGCGGAAGTGGCTGAATGCCTTGTTGGCTTCTGCCATGCGGTGCACTTCGTCACGCTTCTTCATGGCACCGCCACGGCCTTCGGTGGCCTCGACCAACTCGTTGGCCAGGCGCATGGCCATGGATTTTTCGCTGCGCTTGCGGGCAGCTTCCTTGATCCAGCGCATCGACAGCGCCAGACGACGCACAGGGCGAACTTCAACGGGCACCTGGTAGTTGGCACCACCCACGCGGCGGGATTTCACTTCCACCATGGGCTTCACGTTGTTGATGGCCACCGAGAAAATCTCGACCGGGTCTTTGCCGGTCTTCTTCTCGATTTGCTCCAGCGCACCATAAATGATGCGCTCGGCGACCGCTTTCTTGCCGCCTTCCATGATCACGTTCATGAACTTGGAGAGCTCGACATTGCCGAACTTGGGATCCGGCAGGATTTCACGTTTAGGGACTTCGCGACGACGTGGCATTTTTACACCTCAAATTTGCTTCAGTTGGCGCCTTTTCAGACACCGCGAGAACCCAGCCAGGCCCTCACTTACTCGACCCGACGCCAACACGGCGCTTTGGGGTCACTACGTTCGACACGGCTTGCCGGCCGGCCAAACACCGAAAACCAGACCAACGACCCGAATTACTTGGCCTTGGGCTTCTTCGCACCGTACTTGGAGCGCGACTGCTTGCGGTCTTTCACGCCCTGCAGATCCAGCGAACCGCGGACGATGTGGTAACGCACACCCGGCAGATCCTTGACACGACCGCCGCGAACCAGCACGACGCTGTGTTCCTGCAGGTTGTGGCCTTCGCCGCCGATGTAGGAGATGACCTCAAAACCGTTGGTCAGGCGCACCTTGGCGACTTTACGCAGAGCGGAGTTGGGCTTCTTGGGCGTCGTGGTGTACACACGGGTGCACACGCCGCGGCGCTGAGGAGAGTTTTCCATGGCCGGGCTCTTGGATTTGGTCTTTTCGACCTCCCGGCCGTGGCGCACGAGTTGATTGATGGTTGGCATGAAACGTCCCTAAACGTTTGAAGAAAAGCGAAAACGGAGACTTCCCGGAAAATTCCGACAAGCCCTCTACTGTAGCACGCAGCCTGTTTTTTCACAACGCACGTACCCGGCGCGGGCGCTGAGCACCTCGCGCCCGTGGCCCGCGAGGTGCTCAGCGGGCGCCAATGCTCACTGGATCCAGAGCCGGATCGAGTCCCAGGCACGGCCCACCACACCACTCTCCTCCACCGTCTCCAGCACGGTCAAGGGCACCTCGGTGACCACGGCGCCGCTGGCCAGGCTCACGCGCAGCGATCCCAGGGCCTGCCCGCGGGTGAACGGCGCCACCAGAGGCTCCGGCCGCACCACCTCGGTCTTCAGGCGGGCGCCCTCGCCCGCCGGCACGGACACCACCACGCCCTCGGGGCGGCCCAGCTTCACCACCGCCGCCTTGCCTTTCCAGACGCGCGGCGACACCACAGCCTCACCGGCCGGGATCAGACGCACCGCGTCGAACGCGGTATAGCCCCAGTTGAGCAGTTTCTGGGTTTCGGCTGCTCGCACGTTCTCACTGGTGGCCCCCAGCAGCACACTCAGCAAGCGGCGCTCACCCTGCGCACCCTCGCCCAGACCCGCCACCTGGCGGCGGGAGGTGGCCACCAGGCAGTAGCCGGCGGCGTTGGTATGACCCGTCTTGAGACCGTCAACGCTCGGATCGCGGAACAACAGCAGGTTGCGGTTCATGTCGTTGGCCGCCGGCGTTCCAGGGTAGCGGTAGCGCTGGATGGCGTAATACGACACGTACTGCGGGAAATCGCGCATCAGGCGGGTGGCCAGTGTGGCCAGGTCGCGCGCGGTGGTGACGTGGCCAGGCGCGGTCAGACCTTCGGGATTGCGGAAGCCGCTGCGACTCATGCCCAGCACCTGTGCCTGATCGTTCATCATCTGCACGAAACGCTCGACGCTGCCGCCCACACCCTCGGCCAGGGCCACGGTGGCGTCGTTGCCCGACTGCACCACCATGCCTTTGATCAAGTCTTCCACCGGCACCTGCATCTTGGGGTCGATGAACATGCGCGAACCCGGCATCTTCCAGGCCCGCTCGCTCACCGGGAAGGTCTGGGTAAGGGTGATCTTGCCGCTCTTGAGGGCGTCGAACACCAGGTAGGCCGACATCAGCTTGGTCAGCGAGGCCGGCTCGACGGGCTCATCAGGATCTTTGGCGGCCAGCACCTGGCCGGTGGTCACATCCATCAACAGGTAGGCCCTGGCGGCCACCTCGGGCGGCTGGGGCATCTGCATCTGGGCCGCGGCGGGCAGGACGGCCACGGCCGACAGACAGACGAACAGCACTCGGGCGAACAATCGACGCAACAACAAAACAGAATCCTTGGAAACAGAAAGAGAAAAAGCGGGAAGCGCTGCGGCCTCAGCCGCGCAGATGGCGCAACGCCAGCTCCCGCAACAGCGGCAGCTGGCCATGAAAGAAATGCCCTCCTCCCGGCACCACCAGAACCGGCAGCACCTGAGGCCGGGCCCAGTCCATCACCGCGCTCAGCGGGACGGTGTCGTCCTGCTCGCCGTGAATGACCAGCGTGCGGCTGTGGAGTTCCGTCGGCACGGGCGCCACATCGAACCGGCTGGCCGCCGTGCCCACCAGCAGCAGACGGCACAGCTCGCGCTCAGGCGCCAGCCGGGCGGCAGCGTGGCTGGTGACAAACGCCCCGAACGAGAAACCGGCCAGCACCAGCGGCCCCGCCGGGGCCTGGGCCGCCACCACCGACAGCAGGTCCTCGCACTCACCCCGGCCCTCGTCGTAGCTGCCGCCGCTTCGGCCGACGCCGCGGAAGTTGAAGCGGACCGCCGTCAGGCCAGCCAACACGCAGGCCCGGGCCAGCGTCTGTACCACCTTGTTCGACAAGGTGCCGCCGTGCAGGGGGTGTGGGTGGGCGATGACCGCCACCCCGCTGGCGGAGCCATCCGGGCGGTCGATGGCGATCTCCAGGGGTCCGGCCGGACCCTCCTGCATCAGGTAGTCGGTCTGGGCATTCATGGGCAAGCTTCCGGCTGCAATAGGTGGCACGCTGGCGCACGCCAGGGCACCGGGCCAAGGGGAGAATCAGCGCCCGACGTCGGATGGCGTCACCAGACGCTGCACGACCACGCCATCACGCAGGTGGGATTGGACGATTTCGTCGATGTCGGCTTCATCGACGTAGCTGTACCAGACCGCTTCGGGGTACACGACCGCAATCGGACCACCGGCGCACCGGTCCAGGCAACCCGCCTTGTTCACGCGCACCTTGCCCTGACCCAGCAGCCCCGCGGCTTTCGCCTGGGACTTGCAGCGGTCGAAGGCGGCCTGTGCCCGGTGGGTCGCGCAGCACGCTTCTCCCTTGTCGCGCTGGTTCAGGCAGAAGAAGATGTGGCGCTCGTAATACGACTTGTTTTCAGGCATGCCCCGATTTTAGGCGCCCGGGCGACCCAAGGGCCGCCGCGCCACGGCACCCAGCCCAAATAGAAGCGCAGCGAACGGCCAGAGCCAGCCCAGCCACTGCGAGAGCCCGTGGAAGCGGATGAAGCGCCCCTGCTCCCAGAGCGCCAGCGACTGGGCGAAGTACGGACTGGCCGGCGCCCGGTTGAGCAGGCTGAGCGCCACCGCCAGGCACAGCAGCATGGCGACGAGGCACATGCGCGGCGGCAGGCGCAGCATCGACAGGCCCACCAGCACCGCCAGGCCCAGCCCCAAGACCGCAGGCGGACTCAACCAGGCCCAGGCGTTGTGGGGGCCATACGTCAGAGCGGACGAGAGACCGGCCATGCCGAACGCCACCGCGAACAGGAGCGCACCGAACACCGCCC
>JAGXRS010000345.1 GCA_018335615.1 Hydrogenophaga sp.
CCACCGGGCACGGCCTTGGCGCGGGTGACCATGCTGCCGGGGTCGCTGCCGTGGTTGGGTTCGGTCAGGCCGAAGCAACCGATCCACTCGCCCGTGGCCAGCTTGGGCAGGTACTTCTGCTTCTGGGCTTCCGAGCCAAATTCGTTGATCGGCACCATCACCAGCGAGCTCTGCACGCTCATCATGCTGCGGTAGCCGGAGTCCACGCGCTCCACCTCGCGCGCCACCAGGCCGTAGCAGACGTAGTTCAGGCCGGCGCCGCCATAGGCTTCGGGAATGGTGGGGCCGAGCAGGCCGAGCTCGCCCATCTCGCGGAAGATGGACACGTCGGTGTTCTCGTGGCGGAAGGCCTCGGTCACGCGGGGCAGCAGCTTTTCCTGGCAGTAGGCGCGCGCGGCGTCCTGCACCTGGCGCTCGTCGTCGGTGAGCTGGCTGCTCAGGTGGAAGGGGTCTTCCCAGTTGAAGGTGTTTTTGTTCGAGGCCATGTCTCAAGCTCCTGAAAGGACGAAAAGAGGCGGCGGAATCAGTTCTGACGGAGCAGTTCGCGGCCGATGATCAGTTGCTGCACCTGTGTGGTGCCTTCGTACAGGCGCAGCAGACGGGCGTCTCGGTAGAAGCGCTCCACCGGGTATTCGTTGATGTAGCCGGCGCCGCCGTGGATCTGCACGCCACGGTCGGCCACCCGGCCGACCATCTCGGTGGCGAACAGCTTGGCGCACGAGACGCGCATGGACACGTCGGGATCGGACAGGTGGGCCGGTTTGGCGTCGAAGCGCTGCGCCACGTCTTTCACCAGCGACCAGCCGGCCAGCAGTTCGGCCTGGCTGTCGGCCAGCATGGCCTGGATCAGCTGGAACTCACCAATGGCTTTGCCGAACTGCTTGCGCTCGCGTGCGTACCGGCGCGACTCGTCGATGATGCGAGAGGCCAGACCGCAGGACACGGCCGAGATGTTCAGGCGACCGCGGTCGAGCACCTTCATCGCCGTCTTGAAGCCCTGCCCCGGCACGGCACCGATGATGTTGGCCGCCGGCACGCGCACGTTCTCCAGGATCACGTCACACGTCTGGGTGCCGCGCTGGCCCATCTTCTTGTCTTTTTTGCCCAGCTTGATGCCCGGCGTGTCGGCCGGCACGATGAAGGACGAGACGCCGCCCGCACCCGGACCACCGGTGCGCGCCATGAGCGTGAAGGCACCGGCGCGCGGCGCGTTGGTGATGTAGCGCTTGGTGCCGTTGAGCACGTAGTGGTCGCCGTCCAGGCGGGCACTGGTCTTGAGCGATGCGGCGTCAGTGCCGGCGTCGGGTTCGGTCAGGGCAAAAGACATGACCAGTTCGCCGCTGGCCACGCGGGGCAGGTACTCGGCCTTCTGCTCGGGCGTTCCGTCCATCAGGATGCCTTGCGAGCCGATGCCGATGTTGGTGCCGAACACAGAGCGGAAAGCCGCCGCGGTGCGGCCCAGCTCGTAGTTCACCAGCACCTCCTGGCTGACCGAGAGGCCGATGCCGCCGAATTCCTCGGGCACGGTCAGGCCGAACAGGCCCATCTCCTTCATGTCGTCGATGATGTCGGCCGGCACGTCGTCGTGCTCTTCCAGGTGGTTTTCGGCCGGCACCAGGCGTTCCAGCACGAAGCGCTGGACAGTGGCGATCAGGATGTCAAAAGATTCGGCGTCGAGGGCCATGCGGTTCGCTCCAGGGGTCAGCGATGAAGAGTCAGCGGTGTTGAAAAGAAGGCGTGCGCTTACCCAGAAACGCATGCATGCCCTCGTGCGCGTCGGCACTGGCAAAGCGCTCGTACAGCGCATGGCGCTCGAACAGGATGCCCTCGCTCAGCGGGCTTTCCCAGGCCCGATTGACCGAGGCCTTGATGGCCATCAGCGCAGGCAGCGAGAAGCTGGCGATCTGCGTGGCGAGCGCCAGCGTCTGGTCGATCAGCTCGGCATCGGGCACCACGCGGGATACCAGACCGTAGCAGTCGGCCTCCTGCGCGTCGAGCTGGCGGGCCGAGAGGCACATGTCCATGGCCTTGGCCTTGCCGATGGCGCGCGGCAGGCGCTGCGTGCCGCCCGCACCGGGCAGCATGGCCAGCCTGATCTCGGGCAAGGCGAACCTTGCGGATTCGCCCGCCACGACGATGTCGCAGGCCAGGGCCAGCTCGCAGCCACCGCCCATGGCGAAGCCGGATACCGCAGCCAGCACCGGCTTGCGCACGCGGCGGATGGTTTCCCAGTTGCGGGTGATGAAGCCGCTCTGGTAGACGTCCATGAACGACCAGTCGGCCATGGCCTCGATGTCGGCGCCGGCGGCAAACGCCTTGGCGCTGCCCGTGATGACGATGGCGCCGATACCCTCGTCGGCGTCGAAGGCCAGCAGGGCGGCGCCCAGCTGGTCCATCACGGCATCGTTGAGCGCGTTGAGTTGTTGGGGCCGGTTGAGCGTGATCACGCCAACCCGGCCCCTGGCCTCAACCAGAACGATTTGTTCACTCATGGTGTGCGGGCGGACGGGGCGCTCACTCGAGGTTGATCTGGGCTTCTTTGATGAGCGACGACAGCATCTTGGCTTCGTTCGTCAGCAAGGTGCGGAAGGCCGCGTTGTCCAGGCCGACGGCTTCGGCACCGAGGGCTTCGTAGCGCGTCTTGGTGTTGGCCTGGGTCAGCGCCTTGGCAATCTCCTGTGCCATGCGGGCCGAGACCTCTGCCGGCACGCCATTGGGTGCCCACATGCCGAACCAGATGTCCAGCTCCGTTCCTTTGAAGCCCTGCTCGGCCAGCGTCGGCACATCCGGGAAGAAGGACGAACGCTGTGTGCCCGCCACCGCCAGCATGCGCACTTTGCCGGCGCGCACGTGCTGGAACGCAATGCCCGGATCGAACACAAAGTCGGCCTGGTTGCCCATGACATCGTTCAGGGCCGGCGCAGCACCGCGATAGGGAATGTGTGTGGCGGCGATGCCGGTGACCTTCTTGAAGAGTTCGCCCGCCAGATGGGGTGGCGTGCCGGCGCCGG
>JAGXRS010000346.1 GCA_018335615.1 Hydrogenophaga sp.
CATGGCACGCGTCTGCGACGTAACGGGCAAGAAGCCCATGGTCGGGAACAATGTTTCCCACGCCAACAACAAAACCAAGCGCCGGTTCCTGCCGAACCTGCAATACCGCCGTTTCTGGGTGGAAAGCGAGAACCGCTGGGTGCGTCTGCGCGTCTCCGGCGCTGCCCTGCGCCTGATCGACAAAAACGGCATCGATGCCGTGCTCGCCGACCTGCGCGCACGCGGTCAAGCCTAAGCCCTAAGGAGATAGCACCATGGCAACCAAAGGCACACGCGAGAAAATCAAGCTGGAATCCACCGCTGGAACCGGCCATTTCTACACCACCACCAAGAACAAGAAGACCACGCCCGAGAAGATGCTGATCAAGAAATTTGATCCCAAAGCTCGCAAGCACGTGGACTACAAAGAAATCAAGCTGAAGTAATTCAGCGAGGTTTCCACCCACAAAAAAGCCGCTGTGAAAACAGCGGCTTTTTTGTTGTCCGTTTGCGGCATTCATCCCGGACTTCTTCTCAGGCAACCGGAGCGAAGTGTCTTAACGAGGACGCCGAGGAACGGACCTGGCCGTGCCGCCGGGCGTGACCCCCTTGAGGGGGTGACGCACCGCCGCTGCGGCTCGGAGGTGGCTCAGTTCAAGCCCGCGCAGAACGCAGCTGGATCGAGAACTCGCGCAGGGCGGCGATACCGCTCTCTTCGGCGCGACGGCACCAGGCCTGCAGGTCGGCGGCCAGCTGTTCGCGAGAGAGCGAGGTGTTGAGCCAGATCTGGCGCAGCTCTTCGCGCATCACCACCATCTTGTCGAGCACCGGGAAAGCGGCGCGCGCCTGGGTGATTTGCGGCATGGCAGCGGCGGGGATCTTCTCCACGTCGCGGTGCAGCCAGCGGCTGGCGGTCTTGAGCACGCCGGCATCCACCTTGGCGGTGGCGGCCTCGTGCTTGAACACGCCGCGCATCTGGCGGGCATAACCAGCCATCACTTCATAGCGGTTGGCGATGATCGCCTCCAGCGTCTTCTCGTCGGCCACCGGCCTCACCTCGCCAAACGCCATTTTCGGCGGCAGCTTCTTGACCGTGGCCAGACCCAGGAAACGCAGGATGCTGATGTACATCCAGCCAATGTCGAACTCGTAGGGTTTCACCGACAGCTTGGCCGAGGTCGGGTAGGTGTGGTGGTTGTTGTGCAGCTCTTCGCCGCCGATGAGGATGCCCCAGGGCGACACGTTGGTGCTGGCATCGGTGGCCTCGAAGTTGCGGTAACCCCACCAGTGGCCGATGCCATTGATGATGCCGGCGGCGGTGATCGGAATCCACGCCATCTGCACAGCCCAGATCGACAGGCCGGCCACGCCGAACAGCGCCACGTTGATGATCAGCATGAGGCCGACACCGTGTGCGGAAAAACGGGTGTACAGGTTGCGCTCGATCCAGTCGTCGGGCGTGCCGTGGCCGTAGCGGGCCATGGTCTCGGGGTTCTTCGACTCGGCGCGGTACAGTTCAGCGCCCTTCCAGAACACGGTCTTGATACCGAACACGTGGGGGCTGTGCGGATCGCCTTCGCGCTCGCACTTGGCGTGGTGCTTGCGGTGGATGGCGGCCCATTCCTTGGTGACCTGGCCGGTGGTCAGCCACAGCCAAAACCGGAAGAAGTGCGACGCGATCGGGTGCAGGTCCATCGAGCGATGGGCCTGGTGGCGGTGCAGGTAAATGGTGACACTGGCGATCGTGATGTGCGTCAGCACCAGCGTGATCAGGATCATCTGCCACCAGATGGCGCCCGTCAGGCCATCGGCGAGGAACTGGATAACACCGTTCCACAGGGTGGACAGGGTTCCGGGATCGGAAGCAAGCATGGATTTCCTAAGAAGCCGCCGACCAGGGCGGATACAGAAAAGCCGGCCGCCTTAACAGCGCCAGCCAAAGTACCCCTGATTTTAAAGCCGGACGTCCAAATAACCAAGCCGCGACAAGCCCCGGGGACGTCCCCTGGGGCTCACCCATGCCGCATTCACGCTTTTTTCCGCCAGACGGCAGCAAAAAAGCCGTCTGTTGCATGCCGATGCGGCCACAAACGCAACCATTCAGCCTCCGGCCCGGTGCACAGTGCATCCGGCTCGGGAATGCGCGCCGCCGCCAACAGATCGGTGGCCCGCAATGGCTCGAAGTCGGCGTGCGAGGCCGAGAAGGCCTCGCAGATGGCTTCGTTCTCTTCACGCAACAGGCTACAGGTGGCATACACCAGGCGCCCGCCCGGCTTGAGCAGACGCGCTGCACTCTGCAGAATGGCCGACTGCAACTCGGCCTGGGCCGCCACCGTTTTCGGGTTCTGGCGCCACTTGAGGTCGGGGCTGCGGCGCAGCGTGCCCAGGCCGGAGCACGGTGCGTCCACCAGCACCCGGTCGATCTTGCCGGCCAGGCGCTTGATGCGGTCGTCACGCTCGTGTGCAATCGCCACCGGGTGGACGTTCGACAGCCCGCTGCGCGCCAGCCGCGGCTTGAGCGCGTCCAGCCGGTGGCCGGAGGTGTCGAATGCGTAGAGACGGCCGCTGTTGCGCATGTCGGCGCCAATGGCCAGCGTCTTGCCGCCCGCGCCCGCGCAGAAATCGACCACCATCTCGCCACGCTTGGCGTCCAGCAGCAGGGCCAGCAGCTGGGAGCCCTCGTCCTGCACCTCGATCTCGCCCTGCACGAAGGCGGGCAGCTTGGCCAGCGAGGGCTTGCCGGCCAGGCGGATGCCCAGCGGGGAATACGGGGTGGGTTCGCCGGCCAGGCCCGCCTGCCGCAGGTCGG
Source organism: Hydrogenophaga sp. (assembly GCA_018335615.1). Classification (GTDB taxonomy): domain Bacteria; phylum Pseudomonadota; class Gammaproteobacteria; order Burkholderiales; family Burkholderiaceae_C; genus Hydrogenophaga. The sequence continues at coordinate 2,789 of JAGXRS010000346.1, forward strand.
CCAGCGCGGCGTCGCGCTTCTTCTTCAGGCTGTTGACGCGAAGGTCCAGCGGGGCGGGCTGGTTCAGGCTCGCCACCAGGGCGTCGAATTCCTCGCCCACCTGGTCGCGCAGCGCGGTAGCCAGCCAGTCGGGCAGGTTGTGACGGTGCTGGGCCATCAGATCGGCGTCGGTGACGTCCAGGCAATGGTCGAGCCAGACCTTCTCGGGCTCGGTCAGTGCACTTTTCAAAAAGTCGCGGTCGCCCGGGAAGCCGAGAATGGCCAGGCGTCGCCATTTGGAGCCGCTGCCGGAACGGGCCAGCCATTCGAACTTCAGGCGCTCGCGCAGCACGGCGAACACCGTGTCGGAAAGCGTGGCGCGCTCGCGCGGACCGAGCGATTTGTTCTCGCGGAAATGGCGCGAGACCACCGCATCGGCCGGGTGGTCGAACTTGAAGACTTTTTCAATCAGGCTGGCGCTTTCGTCCAGAAGGGCTTTTGGGTGCATGCCGGTATTGTCGCCCCCTCGCCCGGCCGGCGCGCGTGCGCTGGACCAAGGCTCCCTTGGAGCCGCCTTGCCGGGACATCGGATGCGCCCCCCCTTCGGTGGAAGCCGCGCAAGGGCGCAGGGGGGAACGATAATCGCGGGCTATGTCTGAATTAGCCCAACAGGTACGCCGTCGGCGCACCTTTGCCATCATTTCCCACCCCGACGCGGGCAAGACCACGCTGACCGAGAAGCTGCTGCTGTTTTCGGGCGCCATCAACATCGCCGGCTCGGTGAAGGCGCGCAAGGCCGCACGGCACGCCACCTCTGACTGGATGGAGATCGAAAAGCAGCGCGGCATTTCGGTGGCCTCGTCGGTGATGCAGATGGAATACCGCGACTGCGTCATCAACCTGCTGGACACGCCGGGCCACCAGGACTTCAGCGAAGACACCTACCGCGTGCTCACCGCCGTGGACGCGGCGCTCATGGTGATCGACGCCGGCAACGGCGTGGAGCCGCAGACACGGCGCCTGCTGCAGGTCTGCCGCGCGCGCAACACGCCCATCCTCACCTTTGTGAACAAGATGGACCGCGAGGTGCAGGCCCCGCTGGACCTGATGGACGAGATCGAGCGCGAGCTGGGCATGACCGTGGTGCCCTTCACCTGGCCGGTGGGCATGGGCAAGACCTTCCGCGGCGTGTTCGACCGCCGCACCGACCAGATGCGCGTGTTCGCCGCGGGTGAAGACCGCCGCGGCGGGGATGAAGACGTATTGGCCGGGCTGGACAACCCCGAAAGCCTCAAGCGCTTCGGTGCCGAATTCGAGCAGGCCAGGGACGAGCTGGAGCTGGTGGAAGGTGCGTCGCCCGCGTTCGACGAAGAGCAGTTCCTGGCCGGCAAGCAGACGCCCATGCTGTTCGGCTCGGCGGTGAACAACTTCGGCGTGCGCGAGGTGCTCGACGCCCTGGTGGATCTGGCGCCACCCCCCGGCGAGCGCCCGGCGATCCAGCGCGTGGTGCGCCCGGAAGAGCCGAAGTTCACCGGCGTGGTGTTCAAGATCCAGGCCAACATGGACCCGGCGCACCGCGACCGCATCGCCTTCGTGCGCGTGGCCAGCGGCCACTTCGAGCGCGGCATGAAGCTCAAGGTGGTGCGCAGCGGCAAGGACCTGCGCCCCAACACCGTGGTGAGCTTTCTCTCCCAGCGGCGAGAGTTGCTGGACGAAGCCTTCGCCGGCGACATCATCGGCATCCCCAACCACGGCGTGCTGCAGCTGGGCGACACGCTCACCGA
>JAGXRS010000347.1 GCA_018335615.1 Hydrogenophaga sp.
CTGGATGTCTTCCAGCATGTTCAGGCAGGCTTCGTTGGCGCCACCGTGGGCCGGGCCCCACAGGCAGGCGACACCGGCGGCGATGGCAGCGAACGGGTTGGTGCCCGACGAGCCGCACAGGCGCACGGTGGAGGTGGAGGCGTTCTGTTCGTGGTCGGCGTGCAGGATGAAGATGCGATCCAGTGCGCGCTCGAGCACGGGGTTGACCACGTACTCTTCGCAGGGCGTGCCGAACATCATGCGCAGGAAGTTGCCCGAGTAGCTCAGGTCGTTCTTCGGGTACATGTAGGGCTGGCCGATGCCGTACTTGTAAGCCATGGCCACCAGCGTGGGCATCTTGGCGATCAGGCGGATCGCGGCTATCTCGCGGTGCTTCGGGTTGTTGATGTCCGTGCTGTCGTGGTAGAAGGCCGACAGACCGCCCACCAGGCCGGTCAGCACCGCCATGGGGTGCGCATCACGGCGGAAGCCACGCAGGAAGAATTGCATCTGCTCGTTCACCATGGTGTGGTTGATCACGAGCTTGTGGAAGTCGCCGCGCTGGGTCTCGTTGGGCAGTTCGCCGTTGAGCAGCAGGTAGCAGGTGTCGAGGTAATCGCACTGGGTGGCCAGTTGCTCGATGGGGTAGCCGCGGTACAGCAGCTCACCCTTGTCACCGTCGATGTAGGTGATGGCCGACTGGCAGGATGCCGTGGACAGGAAGCCCGGGTCGTAGGTGAACATGCCGGTCTGGGCATACAGCTTGCGGATGTCGATGACGTCCGGGCCGATGTTGCCGGCGTACACCGGCAGGTCCACGCTGGGACTGCCGTTGGAGAACGACAGGGTGGCTTTGTTGTCGACGAGTTTCATGCGGTTTCCTTTAGAGGGGTCTAAACGGGTAGTCGGGCTGCGCGCAGCATGCTCAGTACGGTCGTGACGTCATCACGAACCAGTTCGCCCTGGGGTGGTTTGCGACCCAGCAACAGATCGAGGAGATCGTTGTCGGACAAATCCATTAGAACGCCCAGAGCTTCAGCCTGCCTGACAGTCAGGCTGGCGGCGTGCCGCTCGAAGAACTTCTCGATGAACAGGTCGTTCTCGAGCAGCCCCCGGCGGCAGCGCCAGCGCAGCTTGCTCAGGCCCCGCTCGTCAAGCAGGGCGTTAGCAGAAGTGATGTCAGAAGGGTTCATAAAGAAAGAAAGAAAGCTTCCGGCGCACACTGTCTCACCCAGGGCACCCGTGGAACTGGCTCTGCCAGGCCACAGGGTGCGTCCCCCTCAGGGGGAAGACGCGAAGCGGCGCAGGGGGTGCTTTTACACCGAGCGCATCACCATCATTTCCTTGATCTTGCCGATGGCCTTGGTCGGGTTCAGGCCCTTGGGGCAGACGTCGACGCAGTTCATGATGGTGTGGCAGCGGAACAGGCGGTACGGGTCTTCCAGGTTGTCCAGGCGCTCGGCGGTGCCCTGGTCGCGGCTGTCCGCAATGAAGCGGTAGGCCTGCAGCAGACCGGCCGGGCCGACGAACTTGTCGGGGTTCCACCAGAAGCTGGGGCAGCTGGTCGAGCAGCTGGCGCACAGGATGCACTCGTACAGGCCGTTGAGCTCGTCGCGCTCTTCGGGGCTTTGCAGGCGCTCCTTCTCGGGGGCCACGGTGTCGTTGATCAGGTAGGGCTTGATGCTGTTGTACTGTTTGAAGAACAGCGTCATGTCCACGATCAGGTCGCGCACCACCGGCAGGCCGGGCAGGGGCTTGAGGGTGATCACGCCGGGCAAGGTGTTCATGTTGGTCAGGCAGGCCAGACCGTTCTTGCCGTTGATGTTCATGGCGTCCGAACCACACACGCCTTCGCGGCAGGAGCGGCGGAAGGAGAGCGTGGGGTCAACGGCCTTGAGCTTCATCAGCGCGTCGAGCAGCATGCGCTCGTGCCCGTCGAGCTCGACCTGGATGGTCTGCATGTAGGGCTTGGCGTCTTTTTCCGGGTCGTAGCGGTAGATCTTGAATGTGCGAAGTGCCATGTCGGTGCTCCAGTTCGGTTCTGTATCAGAAGGTGCGGACCTTGGGCGGCACCGAGGCAACCGTCAGCGGCTGCAGGTTGACCGGCTTGTAGGTCAGGCTGTTGTCGGCGCTGTGCCACAGCGTGTGCTTCATCCACTCGGCGTCGTTGCGGCCCAGCGGGAACTGGGCATCGTCGGCCGGACGCTCGTAGTCGTTCACGGTGTGGGCACCACGGCACTCGTGGCGGGCAGCGGCCGAGGTCATGGTGGCCTGGGCGCTCTCGATCAGGTTCTCCACTTCCAGCGCTTCGATGCGGGCGGTGTTGAACACCTTGGACTTGTCGCCCAGACCGATCGCGTTGACGCGTGCACGCATCGCATTGATCTTCGCGACACCTTCGTCCATGCTGGCCTGGGTGCGGAACACGCCGGCGTGCTGCTGCATGGCCGCGCGCAGGTCGTTGGCCACGTCTTGGGCGTACTCGCCACCGGTGGCGTTGTCCAGACGGGCCAGACGCGCCAGGGTCTTGTCAGCGGCGTCGGCCGGCAGCGGCTTGTGGGTCTTGTTTTTATCGTTGTACTGGACGATGTGGTTGCCGGCGGCGCGGCCGAACACCAGCAGATCGAGCAGCGAGTTGGTGCCCAGGCGGTTGGCGCCGTGCACGCTCACGCAGGAGCATTCGCCCACGGCGTAGAGGCCGTTGACGATGGCCTGGCCGCCTTTGCCGTCGGGCGTGACGACCTGGCCGTTGATGTTGGTCGGGATGCCGCCCATCTGGTAATGGATGGTGGGCACCACGGGAATCGGCTCGCGCGTGATGTCCACGTTGGCGAAGTTCACGCCGATCTCGTACACCGAAGGCAGGCGCTTGTGGATGGTTTCGGCGCCCAGGTGGTCGAGCTTGAGCAGCACGTAGTCCTTGTTGGGACCACAACCACGGCCTTCCTTGATTTCCTGGTCCATGCAGCGCGAGACGAAGTCGCGCGGGGCCAGGTCTTTCAGCGTGGGCGCGTAGCGCTCCATGAAGCGCTCGCCTTCGCTGTTGAGCAAAATGGCGCCTTCGCCGCGGCAGCCTTCGGTCAGCAGCACGCCCGCACCGGCCACGCCGGTGGGGTGGAACTGCCAGAACTCCATGTCCTGCAGCGGGATGCCGGCGCGTGCCGCCATGCCCAGGCCGTCACCGGTGTTGATGAAGGCGTTGGTGGAGGCCGCGAAAATGCGGCCGGCGCCACCGGTGGCCAGCAGCGTGGTCTTGGCTTCCAGGATGTAGGTTTCGCCGGTTTCCATTTCCAGCGCGGTCACGCCCACCACGTCGCCGCTGGCGTCGCGGATCAGGTCCAGCGCCATCCATTCCACGAAGAAGGTGGTGCGGGCCTGCACGTTCTGCTGGTACAGCGTGTGCAGCATGGCGTGGCCGGTGCGGTCGGCCGCGGCGCAGGCGCGCTGCACCGGCTTCTCGCCGTAGTTGGCGGTGTGACCGCCGAAGGGACGCTGGTAGATGGTGCCGTCGGGGTTGCGGTCGAACGGCATGCCGAAGTGTTCCAGCTCGTAGACCACCTTCGGTGCTTCGCGGCACATGAATTCGATGGCGTCCTGGTCGCCCAGCCAGTCCGAACCCTTGATGGTGTCGTAGAAGTGGTAGTGCCAGTTGTCCTCGTTCATGTTGCCGAGCGAGGCGCCGATGCCGCCCTGGGCCGCCACGGTGTGCGAGCGGGTGGGGAACACTTTGGAAAGCACGGCCACCTTCAGGCCGGCGCGGGCCAGCTGCAGCGAGGCGCGCATGCCGGAGCCACCGGCTCCGACGATCACGACGTCAAATTGGCGCTTGGGGAGATTGGCGGTAGCGGTCATGGCTTCAGAGCCTCCAGAGAACTTGAACAGCCCAGCCCAGGCAGGACAGGAGCCAGACGATGGTGAAGACGTGCAGGGCGAGACGGATGCCGGCGGGCTTGACGTAGTCCATCCAGATGTCGCGCATGCCGACCCACACATGGTAGGTCAGCGCCAGAAACACCGCGAAAGTGAGTGCTTTCATCCACTGGGCGGCAAAGATGCCGGCCCAGGATTCGTAGCCGATGGGGCCGCTGGTGAACAGCACCTGCAGCACCACGATGAGGGTGAAGACCGCCATGAGGGCGGCGGTGATGCGCTGGGCGAGCCAGTCGCGCAAGCCGTAATGGGCGCCGGTGACGACGCGCTTGGAACCGTAGTTGACAGACATGTCTTGATCCTCGAATGAATGCGGGGGCGGCGTTCAGTACAGGCCGAACAGTTTGGCGCCCAGCACCACCGTCAGGCCGATGCTCAACACCAGCGTGACGAGTGCGGACGATTTGCCGAACGCCTTGCTCACCGCGTGAAAGCTGTCCATGTACAGGTGGCGCACGCCAGCGATCAGGTGGTGCAGGTAGGCCCAGATGATGGCCAGCACGACCAGCTTGAAGAACCAACCGGGGATGAAGCCCAGTCCGGTCGAAAAGGCAGCGGAGAACGTGTCAAAGGAGAGTTCGGAGGACACCGAGGTATCGAACATCCAGACGATCAATGGCAGCAGGATGAACATCAGGCCGCCGCTGGCGCGGTGCAGGATCGACACCCAGCCCGCCGGTGGAAGGCGGTAAGTGGTGAGATCCTTGAAGGCGTTGATGTTGCGGAACTCTGGCCGCTTCTTGGTCAACTCGGTCATGGTGGGGGCTTTCTTCCGGGGAGGACAGGGGGTGGAAGGGGTATGTAACTCGCTTGTAACTTGAATCGCGAGCGGTCAAATTCTATTGCAACGCGGCATACCGGAGGCTGACACTCGGATGTTTGCTCTGACTTTTGATGGCACGCTTGAGCCGTTTTGTCAATTCAGGTCATTCCGGTAGTGCCGGCTGTCGGTGCGGTAAAGCCCGCGGCGCAGTTCCATGGGGACGTCGTTGTAGGTATAGGCCACGCGCTCGACGCTCAGCAGCGGCGCCCCCCGCTCCACGCCCAGCAGGACGGCGGCGTCCTCATCGGCGCCCACGGCCTTGATCTTTTCGTCCGCGCGCACCATCCGCACCCCGAACTGGGTTTCGAAGAGCGCATACATGGGCCCTTGGTCTTCCGACAGGGTTTCCAGCGTCAGCCCTTTGAACGGACCGCCGGGCAGCCAGATGTCTTCGAGGATGGCGGGTTGACCGGCAAAGGCCAGCACCCGCTTGACCTGCAGCACCGGGTCGCCCGTGCGCAGCAGCAGCTGGCGTGCCACCTCGGCGCTGGCCCGCAGCCGCCGGCATTCGATGATGCGGCGCGCGGCCGGCCCCTGGCTGCCCAGGTCGCCGGTGTCGGGCAGTAGCCTGAGGAAACGGTACTGGGTGTGGGCTTCTGCGTGGGTGGCGACGAAGGTTCCCTTCCCCTGGCGGCGCACCAGCAGGTTGTCGGTGGCGAGGGCATCGATGGCTTTTCGCACCGTGCCCTGGCTCACACGGTAGCGCGCCGCGAGGTCGACTTCGCTCGGGATCATTTCGCCGGGCTTCCACTCCCCGCCCTGCAGGCTGCGCAGGATCAGCGATTTGATCTGCTGGTAGAGCGGACTGAAAGCGGGCGTTGAGGCGCTGGCGCCCACCACCTCACTGCCCATTGGCGCCAGTGGCTCGCCGGCCGTGCGGCGTTCCGCAGGCGACGGTTCGGGAGAGGCGGCAGAAGGGGTGGCCATGGGCAGGATCGGGACTCGTGGGTACCACTGAATGGCTGCAATCATATCTTATATAAGACATAAGACAAATTGACGCATGCGGGTTTGCGAGAGTACACTCGGCAGTTGTCCGGGGAGCGGAACATCGGGGAAACCCCATGGCTCGTGCCGCCTCGGGTGCCAACCGGTTTCCCCTGTTTTTCTTATCCACTTTCCGTCTTTTCTGGAGTTTTTCACCATGAGCAAGAAGCCCGTTCGCGTTGCCGTCACCGGTGCCGCTGGTCAGATTGGTTACGCCCTGCTGTTCCGTATCGCCTCCGGCGAGATGCTGGGCAAGGACCAGCCCGTGATCCTGCAGTTGCTCGAAATTCCCGACGAGAAAGCCCAGAACGCGCTCAAGGGCGTGATCATGGAACTGGAAGACTGCGCGTTCCCGCTGCTGGCCGGCATCGAAGCCCACAGCGACCCGATGACCGCCTTCAAGGACACCGACTACGCCCTGCTGGTTGGCGCCCGTCCCCGCGGCCCCGGCATGGAGCGCGCCGACCTGCTGGCCGCCAACGCCCAGATCTTCACCGCTCAGGGCAAGGCCCTGAACGCCGTCGCGTCCCGTGATGTCCGCGTGCTGGTGGTGGGCAACCCCGCCAACACCAACGCCTACATCGCCATGAAGTCGGCCCCGGACCTGCCGGCCAAGAACTTCACCGCCATGCTGCGCCTGGACCACAACCGCGCTGCCAGCCAGATCGCCGCCAAGATCGGCTGCGCCGTGGGCGACATCCAGAAACTGGCCGTGTGGGGCAACCACTCGCCCACCATGTACGCCGATTACCGTTTCGCCACGGTGAATGGCCAGTCCGTCAAGGACACCATCAACGACCACGACTGGAACGCCAACACCTTCCTGCCCACCGTGGGCAAGCGTGGCGCGGCCATCATCGCGGCCCGCGGTCTGTCGTCGGCTGCCTCGGCTGCCAACGCCGCTATCGACCACATGCGCGACTGGGCACTGGGCACCAACGGCGCCTGGGTCACGATGGGCATCCCGTCGCAGGGTGAGTACGGCATCCCCGCTGAGACGATGTTCGGCTACCCCGTTACCTGCGAAGGTGGCGAATACAAGATTGTTGAAGGCCTGCCGATCGACGCGTTCAGCCAGGAGTGCATTGACAAGACGCTGGCCGAGCTGGAAGGCGAAAAAGACGGCGTCAAGCACCTGCTCTGAGCTGGTAACCGCGCTGTAACCCGTCCGTGAAACCGCACCCGCGCGACATTCTTGCAGGAGCCCAGGCCGGCGCGTTCGCGTTGCCGGTCTGCGACCACTACAGCGGTGTCGAGGCAAGGATGCGGAAAAGCCTGCAGCTGCAGGCCGAGTTGACGGATGAGTTCGGCGCCTGTGTCTTCGATGTCACGCTGGACTGCGAGGACGGTGCCCCGGTGGGCGGCGAGGCCGAGCACGCGGCCCTCGTCACCGAACTGGCGCTGAGCGCCCCCCCCACCGCCCGCGTGGCGGCCCGGGTGCATCCCGTTGACCACCCCCAATTTGATGCCGATGTGGCCCTGATCGTGGGCCGGGCCGGCACGCGCCTGTGCCACCTGATGGTGCCCAAGGTCGAGTCGCTGGCCGATGTGCAGCGCGCTGTCGCCGCGATGGAGGCAGCCGGTGCCACGGCACTGCCGCTGCATGTGCTGATCGAGTCACCGGCGGCGGTGCACCGCGCTTTTGACATCGCGGCCCACCCGCGCGTGGCCTCGCTGAGTTTCGGCTTGATGGACTTCGTGTCGGCCCATGGCGGCGCTATTCCCGCTTCTGCCATGACGCGGGCCGGGCAGTTCAGCCACCCGCATGTGCTGCGCGCCAAGCTGGAGATGGCCGCGGCCTGCCACGCCCACGGCAAGGTGCCGTCGCACAACGTGGTGACCGAGTTCAAGGACCTGTCGGCGCTGCAGGCCGCGGCGCGACAGGCCGCGACCGAGCTGGGCTACACCCGCATGTGGAGCATCCACCCGGACCAGATCCGGCCCATCGTTGCGGCGTTTGCGCCGACCGAAGCGGAAATCGACACCGCGCTGGCCATCGTCGAGGCCGCCGTTGCCGCCGACTGGGCGCCGGTGCAGTTCGAAGGCCGCCTGCACGACCGCGCCAGCTACCGCTACTACTGGCAAGTGATCGAACGCGCGCACCAGACCGGGCATGCCTTGCCCGAGTCGCTGCGTGGCTGGTTGCTTGCGTGATCCCCTACCCACCCTGCCCACCATTACCCACCCCACCGGAGATAGCCATGTCCTCCTTCCTCACCGAGTACCGTGCCCACGTTGCCGAACGCGCCGCCCTGGGCATTCCCCCGCTGGCGCTCGACGCCAAGCAGGTGGCCGCCCTGATCGAACTGATCAAGAACCCGCCCGCCGGTGAAGACGCCTTCCTGATGGACCTGCTCACGCACCGCGTGCCCCCGGGTGTGGACGACGCAGCCAAGGTCAAGGCCTCGTTCCTGGCCGCTGTGGCGCACGGCGACGAGAAAGTGGACCTGATCTCCAAGGCCAAGGCCACCGAATTGCTCGGCACCATGGTGGGCGGCTACAACGTGCACCCGCTGATCGAGCTGCTGGACGACGCCGAAGTGGCGTCTGTGGCCGGCGCCGCGCTGAAGAAAACGCTGCTGATGTTCGACTATTTCAACGACGTGGCCGTGAAGGCCAAGACCGGCAACGCGGTGGCGCAGGAAGTGATGCAGAGCTGGGCCGACGCCGAGTGGTTCACCAGCCGCCCTGAAGTCGCGCAGAAGATCACCGTCACCGTCTTCAAGGTGCCGGGCGAAACCAACACCGACGACCTCTCGCCCGCGCCGGACGCCACCACGCGCCCGGACATTCCGATGCACTACCTCGCGATGCTGAAGAACACGCGTCCCGATGCCGCGTTCCGCCCCGAAGAAGACGGCAAGCGCGGTCCGATGCAGTTCATCGAAGACCTGAAGAGCAAGGGTCACCTCGTGGCCTACGTGGGCGACGTGGTCGGTACCGGTTCCTCGCGCAAGTCGGCCACCAACTCGGTGGTCTGGGCCACCGGCCAGGACATCCCCTTCGTGCCCAACAAGCGCTTTGGCGGTGTGACGCTCGGCGGCAAGATCGCCCCCATCTTCTTCAACACGCAGGAAGACTCCGGCTCGCTGCCGATCGAGGTGGACGTGTCCAAGCTGGAAATGGGCGACGTGGTGGACGTGCTGCCCTACGACGGCAAGCTGGTCAAGAACGGCGAAGTTGTTGCCGAGTTCAAGCTCAAGAGCGACGTGCTGTTTGACGAAGTGCGCGCCGGTGGCCGCATCAACCTGATCATTGGCCGCTCGCTGACCGCCAAGGCGCGCGAGTTCCTGGGCCTGCCCGCTTCCACGCTGTTCCGCCTGCCAACCACGCCCGTGGCCACCAACGCGGGCTTCACGCTGGCGCAAAAGATGGTGGGCCGCGCGGTCGGCCTGCCAGAAGGCCAGGGCGTGCGCCCCGGTACCTACTGCGAGCCGAAGATGACCACCGTGGGTTCGCAAGACACCACCGGCCCCATGACCCG
>JAGXRS010000348.1 GCA_018335615.1 Hydrogenophaga sp.
CGCGGTGGCCTTGCTGGTGGCCACCGCGCGCTGAGCGTCTGCGCGTCGGTCAGTCAGCGGCCCGTGGCAGCTTGATGTGCGCCGACAGGCCACCGCTGCTGCTGTTGGCCAGCGCAAACCGGCCGCCCATGCGGGCAATGGCCCGCTCGACAATGGCCAGGCCCAGCCCGGTGCCGGTGGCGGCGGTGCGGGACACGTTGCCTCGGAAGAAGGGCTGGGTGAGTTGCTCCAGTATGTCGGGGCTGACCCCGGGGCCATGGTCGCGCAATTTCACCAGCACCCAGTTGTCCTTGGCCTTGGCCGCGATCTCCACCTCCGTCACGCCAGTCTTGGGGTTCTGGCCATAGCGCTTGGCGTTCTCCAGCAGGTTCGACATCACGCGCTGCAGCTCCACGGCGTCGCCGGTCACCATGGTGTCGGGCGGGATGCTGGTGCTGATGTGGGTGTTCGGGTCGCTGCCGAGCGCGAACACGGCGGCGTCCACCACCTGGTTGAGGTTGACGCGCTGCGGCTGGAGGTGGTCGGGCCGGGCGTAATCCAGGAATTTGTCGATGATGGCGTTGACCTGCTCGATGTCGGCCGCCATGTGCTCGCGGGCCTGCATGTCGTCCACGCTCATCTCGGTTTCCAGCCGCAGCCGCGCCAGCGGCGTGCGCAGGTCGTGTGAGATGCCCGCCAGCATGAGGGCGCGGTCTTGTTCGATCTTGCTCAGTCGCTGGGCCATGCGGTTGAAACCGATGTTGACCTCGCGGATTTCACTCGTGGCCACCGCCTCGTTGAGCTGGCTCGAATTGAAGTCGCCTTCGCGCACGCGGCTGGCCGCGAACGACAGCTTCTTCAGTGGCCGGTTGATCAAGCGCGCGATCACGGCCGCACCCGAGAGCGAGAGCAGGGCGGCAGTGCCCAGCCAGATGAGCCAGGTGGTGCCGGCCACCGGCCCGATGCGCGAGGCGTCGGTCATGAGCCAGTAGGGGTCGCCGTCGATGCTGAAGCCGATCCACAGCCCCGGTCTCCCGTTGACCTCCCGGGCCACCACGGTGTCGGCGCCCAGACGGGCGTTCAGGCGGGCACTCACGTTGCGGCTGAGCGAGTCGACGTCGTACAGCCGGTAGGTGTCGTTGGGCTCGCGCGGGGCGATGCGCAACCCTTCCTCATCGGCCAGGGTCTTGATCAGCGACACCCGCGCAATGGAGTCCGAGTGCACCAGCGCGGCTCGGCTCAGGTTCACCAGGGAGGCGAGCTGCTGCGCGCTCTGCAGGGCGCGCGGCTCGTACTCCAGCGCGCGAAAGGTCTGCAGCCAGGCGACGATGCAGCCGATCAGCAGCAGGGCCAGAAAGAAGAAGGTGCGCCAGAACAGGCTGACGCCGCGCGGCGGGCGCGTGTCCAGCGGCGCCGGGGCGGTTTCCAGCGGGGTCGGTTCGGTTTCGAGGTGCGCGCGCGACTCACCGGGCATCAGCTGTTTCCGTCCGGCACAAACACATAGCCCACGCCCCAGACCGTCTGCAGGTAGCGGGGCGAGGCGGCGTCTTCCTCGATCAGCTTGCGCAGGCGCGAGACCTGCACGTCCAGGCTGCGATCGAACGGTTCGAACTCCCGGCCGCGTGCCAGCTGCGCCAGCTTCTCGCGCGACAGCGGCTGCCGCGGGTGGCGCACCAGCGCCTTGAGCATGGCGAATTCACCGGTGGTCAGCGGCAGGTCCACGCCCTCCTTGCGCAGGGTGCGCAGGCTCAGGTCGAACTCGAAGGGACCGAACTTCACGGCTTCCTGGTCTTGCGAAGGCGCACCGGGCACTTCGGTCGGTGGGCGACGGCGCAGCACCGCGTGGATGCGCGCCAGCAGCTCGCGGGGGTTGAAGGGCTTGCCCAGGTAGTCGTCGGCGCCCACTTCCAGGCCCACGATGCGGTCCACGTCCTCGCTCTTGGCGGTGAGCATGATGATGGGTGTGCGGTCACCATTGGCGCGCAAGCGGCGGCAGATGGACAGGCCGTCCTCGCCCGGCATCATCAGATCGAGCACGATCAGATCGACCGAGTCGCGCTGCAGCACGCGGTTGAGCGCCTTGCCATCTTCGGCCAGCATGACCTCGAAGCCTTCCTGCATCAGATAGCGGCGCAACAGGTCCCGAATGCGGACGTCATCGTCGACGACCAGGATCTTGTTGGGGCGGGCATTGGTTTGTGACATGGCAACAACTCCGAAAATGTAACAAACGCGATTGTGGCAGCCGCAAGTGCTTGTCAGCACTCGTTTTTTATTTTCCTGACACGGTGTTACAGATGTTGCCAACAAACTCGTTCGGTTCACCTGTGGCACATTCCACAATCCGGAGAGTGCGCATACTAGGAAGCATCATGAACACGTTCCTCTCGGGTGGTCTTTCCCTGCTGGTATTGAGTCCTGCACTGGCCTCGCCGCCCACGCGCGCCGCTTATCCCTTGCCGGGCCAGGCGCCGGTGTCGGTGATGCCGGTGGCCGCGGTGGATACCGACTCACGCAGTCGCATTCCCCTGCGGGAGGTCCTGCGCCAGCCGGTGGACGGGATCGAAGACCCGGGCAAGCTCTATCGCCTGTCGGTGGAGGAACGCCAGCGTTTGCGTGAGCAGCTGCGCAACCAGCCGCACCATTTTCAGCTCAAATAAGCGAACAAGGACGCGTCTTGCCCTGCACACCATCGCCTGTTTTCACCCCCACCGTTTCCTTGCCGGGGCGGCGCGCTCGCCACACTTGGGTCTTGGCGTTGATCACCGGGCTGGCCTGTTCGGCCGCGTTTGCCCAGCCAGCCGCGGCGCCCCCGGCCACTCCTGCACAGGTGAGCAACGTGGTTCAGCTCAGCGCCAGTGGCTTCAAGGAAGTCCAGCAGGACTGGCTCACCATGAGCCTGAGCACCACGCGCGATGGCCCCGATGCCGCTACGGTGCAGAACCAGCTCAAAGTGGCGTTGGACGCTGCGCTGGCCGTCGTCCGGCCGATGGCACTGCCCCAGCAGATGGAGGTGCGCACGGGCCGGTTCTCGCTGTATCCGCGCTATGGCAGCAATGGCCGCATCAATGGCTGGCAGGGCACCACCGAACTGGTGCTGGAAGGGCGCGATTTCACCCGCATCAGCACGGCGGCTGGCCGCATCCAGACCCTCACCATGGGCCATGTGCAATTCAGCCTCTCGCGCGAAGCCCAGCAGGCGCTGGAGGCCGAGGTGCAGGCCATGGCCATCGAGCGCTTCCAGCAGCAGGCCGGGCAGGTGGCCCGGGGCTTCGGCTTCAGCGAGTACAGCCTGCGCGAGGTGTCCATCAGCTCCGCTGACGGCGGTGGCGGCCCGGTGCGTCCGCGCATGATGGCGATGGAAGCCAAGGCCGCCATGTCCGACGCGCCGGTGTCGGTCGAGGCCGGCACCAGCATGGTCAACGTCACCGTCTCCGGCAGCATCCAGCTGCGGTGATCGCCCGGCGCGGTGGGCGCTTCCCGCAGAAGGTCCGCCCGGGCGCGGGCCTTCTGCATGGCGTGATGCCGTATGGCGGCGCTTTACTGCGCGACCCAGCCCCCGTCCATGTTCCAGGCCACGCCGCGCACGTTGTTGCCGGCGGCGGAGCAGAAAAACACCGCCAGTTCACCCAGCTCTTCCGGCGTGGTGAATTGCATCGACGGCTCTTTCTCGCCCAGCAGCACCTTTTTCGCTTCCTCGTTGGAAACGCCCAGGGCCGCGGCCTTGGCATCCACCTGTTTCTGCACCAGCGGCGTCAGCACCCAGCCGGGGCAGATGGCGTTGCAGGTTACCCCGGTGGCGGCGGTTTCCAGCGCCGTGACTTTGGTCAGGCCGACGACGCCGTGCTTGGCCGCCACATAGGCCGACTTCTCGGCCGATCCCACCAGCCCGTGCACCGAGGCCACGTTGATGATGCGGCCCCAGTTGGCCGCGCGCATCGCCGGCAGGGCCAGGCGCGTGGTGTGGAAGGCACTGCTGAGGTTGATGGCCATGATGGCGTCCCAGCGCTCGACCGGGAAATCTTCGATACGCGAAACGTGCTGGATACCGGCGTTGTTCACCAGGATGTCCACCTGCCCGAACTCGGCGACTGCGTAGGCCATCATCGCCTCGATCTCGGCCGGCCGGCTCATGTCGGCGCCGTGGTAGCCCACGCGAACACCCAGGGCCTCGATCTCGGCCTGTGGCCCGGCCACGTCGCCGAAACCGTTGAGCACGATGTTCGCGCCCTGACGCGCCAGGGCCTTGGCAATACCGAGTCCGATGCCACTGGTCGATCCGGTGACCAGGGCCGTTTTGTTCGCGAGCATGGGAGAACCTCCAGTTCCATTACGATCAGTTGAAAACAGTGAACGATTATCACGGAGCGCCGGAAAGGGACGATTCATGCCGCAGCCTCAATGCAAATACCTGCCCGTCGGCGGCCCTGCCGCGCGCGGCGCGGCGGAGCGCCGCATGGCCTACTGGGAGTGGTCGTCCGGGCCAGCGCTCGACAGCCGGCAGGTGGTGATCTGTGTGCACGGACTGTCCCGCCAGGGGCGTGACTTTGACGCACTGGCCACGGCGCTCTCTGCCCATGCCCGCGTGCTGTGCGTGGACGTGGCAGGGCGGGGCCAGAGCGACTGGCTCGAAGACCCCACGGCCTATCACGTGGGCACCTATGCGGCCGATCTGGCGGCGCTGGTGCGGGCGGTGCGCGCCGACACGCCCGACGCCGTGATCGACTGGGTGGGCACCAGCATGGGCGGGCTGATCGGCATGGCCGTGGCGGCCCAGCCGGCAATGGGCCTGCGCCGTCTGGTGCTCAACGATGTGGGCCCGGTGATCCAGTACGAAGCGCTGCAGCGCATCGGCACCTACCTGGGCCTGAATCCATCGTTTGCCAGCGAGCAGGAGGCGATCGACTACCTGGCCTCCATTTCCACCGGTTTCGGCCCACACACATCCGGGCAATGGCAGGCGCTGTCGCGCCCCATGCTGCGCGAGCGCGACGGTCGCTGGGGGCTGCACTACGACCCGGCCATCGCGGTGCCGTTTCGCGCCCTCACCAGCGGCCCGGACCCGGTGGCCGCCCGGCAGGCGGTGCAGCAGGGCGAAGCGGCCTTGTGGGGTCTGTATGACGCCATCGCGTCACCCACCTTGCTGCTGCGCGGGGCCGACTCCGATCTGCTCACGCGTGACACCGCTGCTGAAATGGGCCGTCGCGGTCCCCGCGCGGCCTGTGTCGAATTCGCCGGCGTGGGCCACGCCCCGACCCTCGTGGCGGCCGACCAGATCGCCGCGGTTCAAGCCTTCCTGGGTGGCGCCTGAGCGTGCCCGCCGACCATCCATGAAACGCTCCCCTCCTTCTTCGCCCGAGGCGGCGGCTCCGGCGCCGTCCCCTGTCACCTCCGCGGGCGGCGCTCCCTCGGCCATCGTCGCGGCCACGGCCACCAGCCTCCCCCAGCAGGCCCACGCGCTGTCGCGCGCTCGCGCCTTTGCCGAACCCTTGCTGGCCTGCGAGCAGCTCGACACCGGTGAAAACATACTGGACCACGCCGATGCGGTGGCCGCCATCCTGAACGACATCGGCGGCTCCGAGGCGATGCAGGCGGCGGCCTATCTGGTGTACGCCTGCCAGCACCTCAACCGGCCGCAGGAGGTGATCGCCAAGGCCTTCGGCGACAACTTCGCGGCGCTGGCCGTCGAAACCACCAAGCTGGTGCAGCTGCAGCGCCAGGCGCGTGTGAAGGCGGCCGAAGTGCAGGCCCGCAAAGAAGAGGAACGCCAGGCCGCGGCGCTGGACCCGGCCACGGCCGCGCTGTCGGCTGGCAAGGGGCCGGTGTCCGAGCTGGCCGCGAGCCAGACCGAGAACGTGCGCAAGATGTTGCTCGCGTTCTCGCGCGACCTGCGCGTCGTGATGCTGCGCCTGGCATCGCGCCTGCAGACGCTGCGATTCTTCGCCGCCAGCAAGGGCGACCCGGGCGAGGCCATGGCCAGCGAATCGCTGCATGTGTTCGCGCCGCTGGCCAACCGGCTGGGCATCTGGCAGATCAAATGGGAAATGGAGGACCTGGCCTTCCGTTTCCTGGAGCCCCACACCTACAAGCAGGTGGCGCGCCTGCTGGATGAGAAGCGGGCCGAGCGCGAAGCGCACATCGAGCAGGTGCGCGAGCAGCTGGAGAGCGAACTGCTGCGCCAGGGCGTCACCGCCTCGGTGCAGGGGCGGCCCAAGCACATCTACAGCATCGTGAAGAAGATGCGCGGCAAGTCGCTCGATTTCGACCAGGTGTTCGACATCCGGGCCTTTCGCGTTGTGGTGGCGAGCGTGGAAGACTGCTACGCCGTGCTGGCGCAGGTGCACGCCCAGTTCACGCCGGTCGCTGAAGAGTTCGACGACTACATTGCCAAACCGAAGGCCAACGGCTACCAGTCGCTGCACACCGTGGTGCGCGACCAGCAGGGCCGTGCGTTCGAAATCCAGATCCGTACGCAGGCCATGCACGATCATGCCGAGCATGGCGTGGCCGCCCACTGGGCCTACAAGGAAGCCGGCGCCAAGGGCTACGCGGGTGTGTCGGCCAGCTCCGATTACGACGCCAAGATCGCCGTGCTGCGCCAGCTGCTGGCCTGGGAGCGCGACCTCAGCGGCGCGGTCCAGGGCCTGTTCGATGACCGCATTTACGTGCTGACCCCCAACGCGGCCATCGTCGAGCTGCCCCAGGGGGCCACGGCGGTGGATTTCGCCTACACGGTGCACACCGACCTGGGGCACCGCTGCCGCGGCGCACGGGTCGATGGGGCGATGGTCACGCTCAACACGCCATTGCAGAACGGGCAGACGGTGGAGATCACGGCGGCGAAGGAGGGCAGCCCGTCCCGCGATTGGCTCAACCCCGATCTGGGCTACCTCGTCAGCCACCGGGCCAAGAGCAAGGTGCGCGCCTGGTTCAATGCCCAGGCCATGGAGGAAACCGTGGCCCGCGGTCGTGAGGCGGTGGAAAAGCTGTTGCAGCGCGAAGGGCGCACGGCGCTCAAGCTGGACGACCTGGCCACCGCCATGGGATTCGGCTCGGCCCAGGAACTGTTCGAACAGGTGGGCAAGGACGAGCTGTCGCTGCGGGCCATCGAGACCCACTTGCGCCCGGTCGAACCCGAGCCGGAATCCGAGGTGCCGACCTGGCTGAAGAAGCCGCGCAAGCAGCCCGGGCAGTCTCCTGGCGGCGTGCTGGTGGTGGGTGTCGAGTCCCTCATGACGCAGCTGGCCCGGTGCTGCAAGCCGGCCCCGCCCGACGATATCGGCGGTTTCGTCACACGGGGCAAGGGCGTGAGCATCCACCGCGCCGATTGCACCGACTTTGCGCATCTCAAGCGCAAGAACCCCGACCGGGTCATCGATGTGCAATGGGGTGGACAGGTCGTTCCCAGCCGCGACGGGCGATCGGCCGTCTACCCGGTGGACGTCGGCGTGGAGGCCCTGGATCGCCAGGGTCTGCTGCGCGACATTTCCGACGTGTTCGCGCGTGAGAAGATGAATGTGATCGGCGTGCAGACGCAAAGTGTCAGGGGCGTGGCGTGGATGACCTTCACCATCGAGGTGGCCGACGCCCGACAGGTGGCCCGGGCCATGTCGGTGGTCAGCGACGTGGAAGGTGTGCGAACCGTGCGCCGAAAATGAGCCGCGTCCTCAAAATGTCCAGAATCGCTGCTATACTCTTGGTCTTCGGACAGTTTGTAGGCGCGTAGCTCAGCTGGTTAGAGCACCACCTTGACATGGTGGGGGTCGTTGGTTCGAGTCCAATCGCGCCTACCAAATTCATCCAGCGAATTTGGTTCAAAAAAGGGTCTGACCTCACGGTCAGGCCCTTTTTTGTTGGTGGGAGCGCCCACCCATCGCTCCCCGTGCCGCCTTGTGCCCACATGGCCCGATCTGGCTTATCCTTGAGCGCTGATTGACCCGCCTGTGTACCCACCGAAAGTCCCGTCGTGCAAAAACCCAAGGCTGCCCCAGCCCCGTCACCCGCCCGTGCTCTGCGGGTGATCAAGAAGTACCCGAACCGGCGGCTGTACGACACCGACACTTCGTCGTACATCACCTTGGCCGAGGTGAAGGCGCTGGTGATGGACAACGAGCCTTTTGTGGTGCGTGACGCCAAATCCAACGAAGACTTGACCCGCAGCATCTTGCTGCAGATCATCCTGGAAGAGGAAACCGCAGGGGTGCCGATCTTCACCGAGCAGGTGCTGGCCAACATCATCCGTTTCTATGGACACGCCATGCAGGACTTCATGGGTTCTTACCTGGAGAAGAACGTCCAGATCTTCATGGACCTGCAGCACCGGATGGCCGAGCAGTCCAGTGGCATCACCCCGGAGACGTGGAAGCAGTTCATGAATGTCCAGTCGCCCATGATGCAGGGCATGATGGGGACTTACCTGGAGCAGTCGCGCTCGGCTTTCACGCAGATGCAGGAGCAGATGCAGAAAAACAGCGAGCAGATGCTCGCCGCGCTCGGGCTCAAGCGCTGAGCGTCTCGTCGCCGGCGTTCGGGTGCCACCGGTCTGGCGGAAGTGGCTTGCAGCATGTCGCCCTGTGCGGTCGGGAGCACTCTGAGACAATCCCCGGATGACTGACACCGTTGCCACACCGGGCGCCGCCGCGCCCAAGGTCGGATTTGTGAGCCTGGGTTGTCCCAAGGCCCTGACCGACTCCGAACTCATCCTCACCCAGCTCAGCGCCGAGGGTTACCAGACCTCCAAGACCTTTGCAGGCGCCGATCTGGTGATCGTCAACACCTGCGGCTTCATCGACGACGCCGTGCGCGAAAGCCTGGACACCATTGGCGAGGCCCTGGCCGAGAACGGCAAGGTCATCGTGACCGGCTGTCTGGGCGCCCGCACGGGTGAAGACGGCGGCAACCTGGTGCGCAACATGCACCCCAGTGTGCTGGCCGTCACCGGCCCGCACGCCACACACGAGGTGATGACGGCGGTGCACACGCACCTGCCCAAGCCGCACGATCCGTTCGTGGATCTGGTACCCGCTCAGGGCATCAAGCTCACGCCGCGACACTACGCTTATCTCAAGATCAGCGAAGGCTGCAACCATCGCTGTACCTTCTGCATCATCCCGTCCATGCGCGGCGACCTGGTGAGCCGGCCCATCGGTGACGTGCTGACCGAAGCGCGCAAGCTCTTTGAGGCGGGTGTGAAGGAACTGCTGGTGGTGAGTCAGGACACCTCGGCCTACGGGGTGGATGTTCAGTACCGCACGGGTTTCTGGGACGGCAAGCCCGTGAAGACGCGCATGCTGGATCTGGTGCGTTCTCTGGGCGAGATCGCCAAGGGCTACGGCGCCTGGGTTCGCCTGCACTACGTGTACCCGTATCCGCACGTGGACGAGATCATCCCGCTCATGGCCGAAGGCCTGTGCCTGCCGTATCTGGACGTGCCCTTGCAGCACAGCCATCCGGATGTGCTCAGGCGCATGAAGCGCCCGGCCAGTGGCGAGAAGAACCTGGAGCGCATCGCGCGCTGGCGCGAACTGTGCCCCGAGATCGTGGTGCGCAGCACCTTCATTGCCGGCTTCCCGGGAGAGACCGAGGCCGAGTTCCAGCACCTGCTGGACTTTGTGGCCGAGGCTCGCATCGACCGGGCCGGCTGCTTCGCTTTTTCGCCGGTGCAGGGCGCGGCCGCGAACGCGCTGGCCGACCCGGTGCCGGCCGCGTTGCGCGAAGAGCGCCGTGCGCGCTTCATGGCCGTGGCAGAGGCGGTGTCGGCCGAGAAGCTGCGCGAGCGCGTGGGCGCCACCATGCAGGTGCTGGTGGACTCGGCGCCGGGCCTGGGCAAGAAGGGTGGCGTGGGACGCAGCTATGCCGATGCTCCCGAGATTGACGGGCTGGTGCGTTTGCTGCCGCCCGAGAAGATCAGCAAGACACTGAAGGTGGGTGAGTTCACCAAGGCGCGCATCGTGGCAGCGCAGGGGCACGACCTCGTGGCGGTCCCGGTTTGACGGCGCCGCCCCGCGGCGTGAACAGGGCGGCCCCGGTGGTCGCGTTGGAGCGAAGCGGGGCAGTGTGCCCGGTAGCAAAAAAAGACCTGTCGGCTCGCGCCGCACAGGTCTTTTTCATTTGGTCTTCAAAAACAAAAAAAGGGTTGCAAACTTCACGTTTGCAACCCTTTATGATTGGTGCCCAGGAGAGGACTCGAACCTCCACGCCTCTCAGCGCTAGTACCTGAAACTAGTGCGTCTACCAATTCCGCCACCTGGGCTATTCAGGAAAGACGCTAGTATAGCACGACAATTTCAACGAAACAAACAGTGAACGAAAAAAATAGCCTGCTGGCCGAATTTGAAGGTGTTGTGTCTGGTCACCGTGACGGACATGGCTTTGTGATCCGCGACGATGGACAGGCCGATATTTACCTGCCGTCCAACGAGATGCGGGCGGTTCTGCACAAGGACCGGGTCAAGGCGCGCATCGTGCGCCTGGATCGAAAAGGGCGCCCCGAGGGGCGGGTGACCGAAATCGTCGAGCGCTCGAACTCGCCCATCATCGGGCGGTTGCTGCAGGAAAGTGGCGTGTGGCTGGTGGCCCCGGAAGACAAGCGTTATGGGCAGGATGTCCTGATCCCCAAGGGCGCCACAGGGGCAGCCAAGCCGGGCGAGGTGGTGGTGGTCGAGCTGACCGAGCCGCCGGCCCTCTATGGGCAGCCGGTGGGGCGCGTGAAGGAGGTGCTCGGCGAGATCGACGACCCGGGCATGGAGATCGAGATCGCGGTGCGCAAGTACGACGTGCCGCATGTGTTTTCCGACGCCGCGATCAGCCAGGCCCGTGGCCTGCCCGATCATGTGCGTTCGGCGGATCACCAGAACCGTGTCGATCTGCGCGACGTGCCGCTGGTGACCATCGACGGTGAAGATGCGCGGGACTTCGACGATGCCGTGTACTGCGAGCCGGCCAAGGTGGGGCGGGGCAAGGGCTGGCGCCTGCTGGTGGCGATTGCCGATGTGAGCCATTATGTGCAGACGGGCTCGCCGATTGACGTGGATGCCTATGAACGCGCCACCTCCGTGTACTTTCCGCGCCGGGTGATTCCCATGCTGCCCGAGAAGCTCTCGAACGGGCTGTGCTCGCTCAACCCGGGCGTGGAGCGTTTGTGCATGGTGTGCGACATGTTGGTCAACGCCAAGGGCGAAATTCATGCGTACCAGTTCTACCCCGCGGTGATGTTCAGCCACGCTCGCTTTACTTACACCGAGGTGGCGGCGATCCTGCAGAACACCCGTGGCCCGGAAGCGCACCAGCGCAAGGCACTGGTGCCGTACCTGCTGAACCTGCACGACGTGTACAAGGCCCTGCTGCTGGCCCGTCAGGCACGTGGTGCGGTGGACTTCGAAACGGTCGAAACGCAGATCGTGGCCGATGAGTCTGGCCGTATCGAGAAAATCATCCCGCGCACGCGCAACGACGCCCACAAGCTGATCGAAGAGGCCATGCTCGCCGCCAACGTGTGCTCGGCCGATTTCATTGGTGAAGGCAAGCACACGGGCCTGTTCCGTGTGCATGAAGGGCCCACGCCCGAGAAGCAGGACATCCTGCGCAACTACCTCAAGGCGATGGGCGTGTCGCAGACGATCAGCGACAACCCGCGTCCGGCCGAGTTCCAGCACATCGCCAACGCGACCAAGGACCGGCCGGAGGCGCAGCAGATCCACACCATGCTGTTGCGCTCCATGCAGCAGGCGATTTACACGCCGCTCAACGAAGGACACTTCGGCCTGGCCTTCGAGGCCTACACCCATTTCACGAGCCCGATCCGGCGCTACCCCGACCTGCTGGTGCACCGGGTCATCAAGGCGATCCTGAACGGCCAGCGCTACCAGCTGCCGGTGCTGCCGACCCCGGGCGAGGCACACGCCAAGCTGAGCAAGCGCCTGGCCGGGCGCGTCAAGCCGCCGACGGGTGAGCCGGTGAAGAAGTTGTCCAGCGACACCCTGGCCTGGCAGGCGGCGGGCCTGCACTGCAGCGCCAACGAACGCCGGGCCGACGAGGCCAGCCGCGATGTGGAGGCCTGGCTCAAGTGCAAGTACATGCGCGAGCACCTGGGCGAGGAGTTCACCGGGGTGGTCAGCTCGGTCACCAGCTTCGGCCTGTTCGTCACGCTGGACGCCATGTACGTGGAGGGTCTGGTGCACATCACCGAACTGGGTGGCGAGTACTTCCGCTTTGACGAGGCCCGGCAGGAGCTGCGGGGCGAGCGCACTGGCATCCGCTACGCGCTTGGGTCGCGCGTGCAGGTGCAGGTGAGTCGCGTCGATCTGGACGGCCGGCGCATCGATTTCCGCCTGGTCACGGGCGAAGACGACCTGCTCTTGCGGGCCATGCGCGACAAGGCTGGTGATGCCACTGATACAGAACCCGGCAGCGCGCGTGGCGCCAAGCCCCGTCGCTCGCGTTCGCGCGACAGCGGGGGGCAGGGTGCGGCCGCGCCCGCTGCCGCACCCGCTGGCCGTGAAGCGGCGGCACCGCGCAAGACTTCGGGTCGCAAGGCCGAGCGCAGCGCTGCCCGCAGCACGGCTGGCAAAGCTCGCAAGAGCCGCCGCTGACGGGCGGACGAGGAATGACCGGGAGATGGACATGTCGAACAGCCCCACCGACAAGCCCCCCCGGTCGCGGGCATCGCCCTCGCGCCGCAAGCCGGCACCGGTGCCCACCGATCGACCGCTGCGGATCGGGGTGTCGGCCCGGCTGCTCTACCATGTGCCGCCCGAGCTGGGGTTCCGCAACAAGAACCTGCAGTACATCGAGCAGTCGCTGGCGCACTGGATCATGGAGCATGGCGCGGTGGCCTTCATGGTGCCGGCCGTGGCGCACGACAGCAAGCACGCGGCGCGGCATCTCAAGGTGGACCATGTTGTGCAGGAACTCGATGCCCTGGTGTTGCAGGGTGGTGCCGACGTGGCACCCCAGACCTATGGCCAGACCCCCATCGACCCGCGCTGGCAGGGCGATGTGGTGCGCGACCGTTACGAACTCGGGCTGCTGCGCGCCTTCCTGCAGCAGAAGAAGCCGGTGCTGGGCGTCTGCCGTGGTGCGCAACTGCTCAATGTTGCCTTCGGCGGCACGCTGTACCAGGACATCGCCACGCAGTGTCCGGCCGCCCACGCCCATGTGGACACCGATCTGTACGACCAGCTGGAGCACGACGTGACGTTTCTGCAGGGCAGCCGCCTCACGGATCTCTATCCCACCGCCTCGCAGCTGCGGGTGACCAGCATCCACCACCAGGCGGTGGCCGATCTGGGCAAGGGCATGGTGGTGGAAGCGGTGTCCACGATCGACGGCATGGTCGAGGCCATCCGCTGGTCGGGCGATGCCTACGCGCGCGGCGTGCAGTGGCACCCCGAGTTCCACCACGGTCGCGATTCGCTGGCCGACAGCTCGCCCATCATGCTCGACTTTCTTCAAGCTTCCCGTGCGGCCGCTCTGCAGCGGCTGGCCGACGGGCGGGAGTCCGATCCACGCCCACCCAAGGCGCCGCTCCTGCTGGACCTGGAACCGACCGCCAAGGTCGGGTGAGCCCGGGCGGGTGGCTGCTAGCCTCTAAACTCGGATGGCCCATGTTGGGTGGGCTCGGACCTGTGCTGCGGCCAGCCGCCTTCGCTTTCTTCCCTTTACCGGACCCATTTGCATGCGCGTCGTCTTTTTTCTGCTCGACACCCTGTTTTTTTTCCTGGTTGCCGCTGCGCTCCTGCGCGCCTGGATGAACCACCTCCGGATCAACATGTCGGCCCAGCCGGGACGTCTGGCCATGGCCATGACGGACTGGCTTGTGGCGCCGGTGCGTCGCATCTTGCCGCGCTCGATGGCCCAGAGCATGGTGGACTGGGGCAGCCTGATGGCCGCTGTGCTGCTGGCCCTGGCCTACGGCGGCCTGTGGCTGATCCTCGCCACCGGGCTCACCCAGACCGCCGCGTCGCCGGCGGCCATGTTGCTGGCCATTCCCGTCATGGCGTTCAAGCTCGTTCTGCGCACCGTGCTGCAGGGTCTCATGGTGATGCTGCTGGCCTATGCCGTGCTGTCGTGGGTGCAACCCCATGCACCGGTGCAAGCCACGCTGGAGCGCCTGTGTGCCCCCTTGCTGCGCCCGATCCGTCGCCTGATACCCCTGGTGGGTGGAGTGGACCTGTCGGTGCTTGTGCTCATCATCTTGCTGCAGGTCGGCCTGATCCTGCTGGCCTGAGGTCCGGGGCGCTTCCTCGACTGGGCGTTCGCTCAGGCGATCGGCATGACCCGGTCCACCAGGCGCGAGGCACTCAAATGCTCGCCCGAGGGCCCGCAGTGCCAGTGGTCGGCGAGCCACCCATGCCGGAAGACGGCGGCGGCGATACGATCCCAGCGGTCGTCGTCGCTCATGTTCGCAGCGGCCAGGGCACTGCCCAGCCAGCCAGCCAGCACATCGCCGGTGCCAGCCGTGGCCAGCGCCGCGTTACCGGACGGGTTGATCAGGGGTACGCGACCCGGGGCCGCCATGACGGTTCCCGAGCCCTTGAGCACGCACACCGACTGGAAACGCTCGCTCAAGGCCTGGGCAGCCGCGAGTCGATCGGCCATCACCGTCGCGGTGTCGGTGCCGAGCAGGCGCGCCGCTTCCAGCGGGTGTGGCGTGAGCACGGTCACCCAGCCGCGCGGTGCACGCGACCTCATGCGGTCGTGCCAACCGGGGTTGCCCGCCAACGCGTTGAGGGCGTCTGCGTCGAGCACCAGTCGGGGAGCGCTGTCCAGCAGCGTGGGCACAAACGGTGTGACAGCGGTTCCGCCACCGCAGCCGCAGACCACGGTGCTGCTGTGCATGAAGCCGGCGTCCAGCAGCAGCGCGGGACGACGGAACATGAGTTCCGGGCAGGCGGGGTCCCAGTCCGGCGTGGGCGAGGGCGCGTCATCCGGCTGGAGCAGACCCACGAAGACCCTGCCGGCACCACCGTGCAGGGCGGCGCGGGCAGCCAGCAGGGCGGCCCCCGTCATGCCGGCGCCGTTGGTGGCCATGGCCTGGCCACCGATCACGGCGACGTCGCCATGGCTGCCTTTGTGGCTCGCGTGAGGTCGCTGGGCGAGGCCCGGTGACCGGCCTGCCAGCCATGCCGTGGGCGGCAGGGCGCCGGCGCCCAGA
>JAGXRS010000349.1 GCA_018335615.1 Hydrogenophaga sp.
CCTGGGTCCGGCTGGGTTCCGCGGCCTTCTGCAGCGTGCCCGCCGCCGCAGGCACCGAGCAGGCCGATGACGCGCCGCGCGTGCATCTGGCCGACGCCCACGGCTGGGTCGCCACCTTCGAGCTGGAAGAGGGCCTGCGCGAGGATGCGAAAGAGGCGGTGGTGGCGCTGCGTCGGCTGGGCGTACAGACCTGGCTGCTGTCGGGTGACCGGGAGGCGGCGGCCCAGCGGGTGGCGCAGGCCGTGGGCGTTGACCATGTGATCGCGGGTGCCTCGCCCGAGCGCAAGTTGACCGAAGTGACCACGCTGCAGGCCCAGGGCTTCAAGCTGGCCATGGTGGGTGACGGGCTCAACGATGGCCCGGTGCTCGCGCGTGCCGACACCTCGTTTGCACTCGGCCACGCCGCACCGCTGGCCCAGGCCCAGTCGGACTACGTGATCCAGGGCGGGCGGGTGATGGACGTGGTGCTCAGCCTGGAGCAGGCCCGCGCCACCATGCGCATCGTTCGCCAGAACCTGGCCTGGGCTGCGATTTACAACTTTGTGAGCATACCGCTGGCGCTTTTGGGTTATATGCCGCCCTGGGCCGCCGGTCTGGGCATGGCCGCGAGCTCGCTGCTGGTGATCGGCAACGCATTGCGTTTGTCCAGCCGCCTGCCGGCCACGGACAGCGACGACAACACGCCCTTCGGAGCCCCCGTTTCCGCCTGACATCTCGCGCCCATCCAGCGCCCATTCCCGAGGTTTCCATCATGGACGTCCTGTATTTGCTGATCCCTGTTTCCATCGTGCTGGTCTTCGTCATCATCGGTATTTTCTGGTGGGCGCTTCAGTCGGGGCAGTTTGACAACATCGAGCGAGAGGGTGAGCGCATTCTTCGGGGCGATTGACTTAAGTCAAGGCGTTGCGAGGGGTCCGTGAAGACACTTCAGCGAGTGGCATTTATGAGGAGTTCTGTATGTCCGTGATAACAAAGACCAGCCAGCCGGCGGTCTATAACGACAGTGTCGTCCGCGGTTTCGCGATCATGTCCGTGATTTACGGCGTGGTCGGGATGCTCGTGGGCGTGATCATCGCAGCCCAGTTGACCTGGCCTGAGCTCAACATGGGGATCGAGTGGCTCTCGTATGGCCGTCTGCGACCCTTGCACACGAACGCGGTGATCTTCGCGTTTGGCGGTTCGGTGCTGTTTGCCACCAGCTATTACGTGGTGCAGCGAACCTGTCACACGCCGCTGTTCGGCAACAAGCTGGCCTGGTTCACGTTCTGGGGCTGGAACCTGGTGATCGTGTCGGCCGTCATCACGCTGCCGCTGGGCATCACCACCAGCAAGGAATACGCCGAGCTGGAATGGCCCATCGACATCCTCATTGCCGTGGTCTGGGTGGCCTATGCCATCGTCTTCTTCGGTACGGTCGGCATCCGCAAGGTGCGCCACATCTACGTGGCCAACTGGTTCTTTGGCGCCTACATCATCGCCGTGGCCCTGCTGCATATTGTCAACAGTGCCGCCATCCCGGTCAGCATGACCAAGTCCTACTCGGCCTACGCTGGCGTTCAGGACGCCATGGTCCAGTGGTGGTACGGCCACAATGCCGTGGGCTTCTTCCTCACGGCGGCCTTCCTGGGCATGATGTACTACTTCATCCCCAAGCAGGCCGAGCGTCCGGTCTACTCCTACCGCCTGTCCATCGTCCACTTCTGGGCGCTGATCTTCACCTATATGTGGGCAGGTCCTCACCACCTGCACTACACCGCGCTCCCAGACTGGACCCAGTCGGTCGGCATGGTGTTCTCGCTCATCCTGCTGGCCCCCAGCTGGGGCGGCATGATCAACGGCATCATGACCCTGTCGGGTGCCTGGCACAAGCTGCGTGACGATCCCATCCTGCGCTTCCTGATCGTGTCCCTGTCGTTCTACGGCATGTCCACCTTCGAAGGCCCGATGATGTCCATCAAGACCGTCAACGCGCTGTCGCATTACACCGACTGGACCGTGGGCCATGTGCACTCCGGCGCCCTCGGCTGGGTCGGCCTGGTCTCCATGGGTTCGCTGTACTACCTGATCCCCCGCCTGTTCGGCCAGAAGAAGATGTACTCGGTGCCCGCCATTGAGCTGCATTTCTGGACTGCCACCATCGGCATCGTGCTGTACATCGCCGCGATGTGGATCGCCGGTGTGATGCAGGGTCTGATGTGGCGCTCGGTCAACCCCGACGGCAGCCTGACCTACACCTTCGTCGAGTCGGTGAAGGCCACTTTCCCCTTCTATGTCATTCGCCTGCTGGGCGGTCTGCTGTACCTCGGCGGCATGATCGTGATGCTGTGGAACGTCATCATGACGGTGCGCCAGGGCCGAGCCGAAGACGTGCCTGTCGCGTCTGTCAACCCCGCACACGCCTGAGGAGCACACACATGGCCAACAACGAAAAACTCTCGGGTCACGCACGCATCGAGACCAACAACTTCCTCATGATCGTGCTCATCACCCTGGTGATCGCGGTCGGGGGTCTGGTCGAAATCGTGCCCCTGTTCTTCCAGAAGTCCACCACGCAGCCCATCGAAGGCCTCAAGCCCTACAGCGCCCTGCAACTGGCGGGCCGGGATGTCTACGTGAAGGAGGGTTGCTACAACTGTCACTCACAGATGATCCGTCCCTTCCAGGCCGAAACCCTGCGCTATGGGCCCTACTCTGTGGCCGGTGAGTTCGTGTACGACCGTCCGTTTCAATGGGGTTCCAAGCGCACCGGTCCGGATCTGCACCGCGTGGGTGGCCGTTACAGCGATGAATGGCACCGCATCCACCTGAACAACCCGCGTGATCTGGTGCCCGAGTCGAATATGCCGGCTTATCCCTGGCTGGAGCGCAAGACCGTGGACGAGAACGGCCTGCCCAAGCGCATGGAGGTGCTGCGCACGCTGGGCGCACCGTACACGGACGAGGAAATCGCCGCGTCGGTGGCCGACGTCAAGGGCAAGACCGAGATGGATGCCCTCATCGCCTACTTGCAGGTGCTTGGCACCGCGCGCAAATAAACACCGGGGCCAGTCATGGATATCAATGTGCTGCGCAGCATCGTGACCGTGGTCAGCCTGCTGATCTTCATTGGGATCGTGATCTGGGCCTGGTCCGGTCGCAACCAGTCGAGCTTTGAGGAGGCAGCGCAGCTGCCTTTCAAGGACGACTAAACCCCGGCACCCAACAAGAGAAACATCATGAGCGACTTCACAAGTGACTTCTGGCACTACTACGTGGCCGGGCTGACGCTGGTCAGCATCATCGCCTGCCTGGTCCTGCTGTGGATCAGCGGCACAACCAAGGCAGCCACGCTCGAGGACAACACCACCGGCCATGTGTGGGATGGTGACCTCGCGGAGATGAACAACCCGCTGCCGCGCTGGTGGGTATACCTGTTCATCATCACCGTGGTCTTCGCACTGGCCTACGGCGTGCTGTACCCCACCTTTGGCAAGTACCAGGGCATGCTTGGCTGGTCATCCAGTGGTCAGCACCAGGCCGAAGTGGCGAAGGTCGAGCAGAACATCGCACCGATCTACGCCAAGTTCGCGGGCATGACGCCCGAACAGATGGCCGGTGACGCACAGGCCATGGCCATTGGCGAGCGCCTGTTCATGAACTACTGCGCGCAGTGCCACGGCTCGGATGCCCGTGGCGCCCGCAGCTTCCCCAATTTGACCGACGGAGACTGGCTCTACGGCGGCGACCACGAAGCCATCAAGACCAGCATCGCCGAAGGCCGCAACGGTGTGATGCCGCCCATGGCTGCCGCGGTTGGAACTGCCGAAGACGTGCGCAACGTGGCTCATTACGTACTGAGCATGTCGGGCAGCCCGCACGACAGCGTACGCGCCGCCCAGGGCAAGAGCAACTACGGTTCCTGCGCCGCCTGCCATGGCATGGACGGCAAGGGCAACCAGGCCATGGGTGCACCCAACCTGACCGACAACATCTGGCTCCACGGCTGGGGAGAAGAGGCCATCGTGCGTGCGATCAACAACGGCATCAACAACCAGATGCCTGGCCAAGCAGCACTGTTGAATGAAGCCCAGATCAACGTGCTTGCCTCTTATGTCTGGGGTATGTCGAACACCCCGGCCCGTTAAGCGGCTTTGAGAGGCCGGGCGCCGCACATCGGGTCCGGCCTTTGTTTTTCACTTACCCGGAATTGCCGTGAGCTCCGTGCCTCCTGACGCGCAGTCCCCGAAACCCATCATCCCCATCGTGCCCGAGCCCGCCAAGGGCGGTGACGAGATGGTGTCGCTGTACGCAGCGCGGGAAAAAATCTACCCCCGATCGGTGTCGGGTGTGTTTTCGAACTGGCGCTGGATCACGGTCTGGATCACGCAGATCGTGTTTTATGGCCTGCCGTGGCTGGAGTGGAATGCCCGCCAGGCGGTGCTGTTCGACCTGGAAGCCCGGCGTTTTTACATTTTCGGACTGGTTCTGTACCCGCAGGACTTCATCTACCTGACGGGTCTGCTCGTCATCTCGGCACTGGCGCTGTTCCTGTTCACGGCGGTGGCGGGGCGCCTGTGGTGCGGCTACGCCTGCCCCCAGACCGTGTACACCGAGATCTTCCTCTGGATAGAGAAGAAGGTGGAAGGAGACCGTTCGGCTCGCATGCGCCTGGACAAGGCCGGGTTGTCCGGCGAGAAGTTGGGTAAGAAGTGGCTCAAGCATGCGCTGTGGATAGCGTTCTCACTGTGGACCGGCTTCACCTTTGTGGGTTACTTCACGCCCGTGCGGGAACTGGCAGCGCTGTCGCTCGCCGCCTCGCTCGGTCCCTGGCAGACCTTCTGGATCTTCTTTTACGGCTTCGCCACCTACGGCAATGCGGGCTTCATGCGTGAGCAGGTGTGCAAGTACATGTGCCCCTATGCACGCTTCCAGAGCGCGATGTTCGACAAGGACACGATGATCGTCACCTACGACGAGAAGCGGGGCGAACCGCGCGGGCCGCGCTCGAAGAAAGCCGACCCGGCAGCGCTGGGTCTGGGTTCCTGTGTGGATTGCACCTTGTGCGTGCAGGTGTGCCCCACGGGTATCGATATCCGCAAAGGCCTGCAATACGAATGCATCGGCTGCGGCGCCTGTATCGACGTCTGTGACGATGTGATGGACAAGGTGGGTTATCCGCACGGTCTCATCAAATACTCGACCGAGAACGGCGTGGCGCAGAGCTGGAGCACCCGGCAGATGTTGCGGCGGGCGCTGCGCCCGCGTGTCTTGGTGTATTCCGGCATCCTTGCCGCCATCACGGTGGCGGTCATGGTCAGTCTCTTCATGCGCACACCGCTCAAGGTCGACGTGATCCGAGACCGGGGGGCGCTGGCTCGCATGGTCGAGCAGGGGCGCATTGAAAACGTGTACCGACTGCAGATCATGAACGCCACGGAAACCGCGCAGCGCTACATCATCAGCGTCTCGGGCCTGCCGGGGATCACCATCGCCTCGGACAACGAGATCGAAGTGCTACCCACAGAAGTGCGCTCGGCCGCGGTACGGGTTCAGATTCCACCCGACGCCGCCAGCACGGGTTCCCACCCCATCCACTTCGATGTCCGTTCGACCGGCGACAATGTGTCGCAGGTGTCCGAAAAGGCCGCCTTTCTGGTCCCCCGTTGATCGCTGTTGACGGCCCTTGTCCACTTTTATCTGGAGTCTTCTCATGAGCAACCCGACCCTCGCACCGTCGCCTCGCCAGGAAAACACCCCCTGGTGGCGCATTCCCCAGGTCGTCTTCATCCCTGTGCTCTTGTTATGCGGCGTGTTGGCCACCAGCACGATGGTGGTCATTTCCAGCATGGACCAGGACCCGGTGCTCGACAAAGAGGTGTACGAGCGTGAGCGGCGTGCAGCTCTGGCCCTGGAAGGACAAGCCAAGGTGGAGGCTTTGATGGCGGTTCAGCCGGCCATGCAGGGTCGAAACCACGCAGCTTCACCGGTGGTCCCACTGGAAAAATAAGCCCAAACGGGCGCACAAGATGGGTCACGCTTCGGCGGTTCGCCCTGTCGTCGAACGAATTTAGCCCAGGAGAGCACCCATGTGGACTCAGCGTTTGATGTGGATAGCATGGCCGGCCTTTCTGGTCGCGGCGGTGCTGGAGATGGTTGTGTTCGCCTTGGTCGATCCGAGCGACCTTCACTGGTTCGGCGCACCGCTGGCCCTCTCCCGGGAGGCCATCTACACGCTGGCCTTTTTCGTTTTCTGGGGCGCCACCATCGCCTCCAGCGCGCTCACCACGCTGCTGTCGATGTCACCCTTCGAGGTCAACCGGTGCCCTGTTTTGCCCGACGAGCGACCGCCCGAATGTGTGCGGGGCAACAATTCTTGCGGCTGAATCGCGTCGATCGCATATCCAGAACAAGCCCTAGACGGGATCACCCGGTCAGGGGCTTTGCTTGTGGCTGGAGCCTGGCAGGTGCCGGGATCACCGACAGCTTTGGGGGTTGACGATCAGTTTGAGCGCTTCGGTGTTCTTGATGTGCACGTAGCGCTGTTTCACGTCGATGATGTCGTCGTCCACGAACTTCGAGAAGGTACGGCTCACCGTTTCGAGCTTCATGCCCAGGTAGCTGCCGATTTCCTCGCGGGTCATGCGCAGGATCAACTCGGACTGGGAGAAGCCGCGCGCGTGCAGACGCTGCACCAGGTTCAGCAGAAATGCCGCCAGGCGTTCTTCAGCCCGCATGCTGCCCAGCAGCAGCATGACGCTGTGGTCGCGCACGATCTCGCGGCTCATGATCTTGTGCACATGGTGCTGCAGCGTGGTGAACTCTCGCGAGAGCTGTTCGACCTGATCGAAAGGCATCACGCAGACCTCGGCGTCTTCGAGTGCCACTGCGTCGCAGGAGTGGTGATCGCTCACGATGCCGTCCAGGCCAATGATTTCGCCGGTCATCTGGAAGCCCGTGACCTGGTCACGACCGTCGGCGGTGGTCACACAGGTTTTGAAGAAGCCTGATCGAACAGCGTAAAGAGACGTGAACGGATCGCCCGTGTTGAACAGGGCCGAGCCACGCTTCACCCGGCGGCGGGTTGAGATCACGGTATCCAGCTTCACCATCTCGTCTGGGTTCAGCCCCATGGGCAGGCACAGTTCGCGAAGGTTGCAGCTGGAGCAGGCGACTTTGATGCTATGTACGTCCATAAGTATTCCGGAAATGCGAGCGAAGCTTAACGCATCGGCTTGACTGGCGTCGAAAAAACTGTATCAGCTTCCCTTGGCTAGCTGAGGGTTTACCCGTCATGGTGGGTCGAGTTGATCAAGATCAAGGTCCGTCAGAGGGGTGTGATGCAAAGTCGCTCTTCAGAACTGGAGAATTGTTTGTGAGTCATGCCATTTCCCCCGAATTGCTGAAGCGGTTCGACATTCCCGGCCCGCGTTACACCTCATACCCCACGGCAGATCGCTTCGTCGAGGCCTTTGGCGAGGGCGACTACATCCAGGCGCTGGAGCAGCGACGCGTGGGTTCGATGGCGCTCCCGCTGTCACTGTACGTCCACATCCCATTCTGCGAATCGGTCTGCTATTACTGTGCTTGCAACAAGGTGATCACCAAGCACCACGAGCGCGCCGCCGAGTACCTGCGCTACCTCACCCGTGAGGTCGAGTTGCAGGTGCAGCACTTCGGACAGGGCCACAGTGTGTCGCAGTTGCATCTGGGCGGCGGCACGCCCACCTTCTTGTCGGACGCCGAGCTCGAGGACCTCATGAGCATGATCCGGCGCAATTTCACGTTGGTTCCCGGGGGGGAGTATTCGGTCGAGGTCGATCCGCGAACGGTGACCGAGCAGCGCCTGCAGACGCTCGCCCGACTGGGGTTCAACCGCTTGAGCTTTGGCGTGCAGGACTTCGATCCGGCCGTGCAGAAGGCCGTGCACCGGGTGCAACCAGCCGACCAGGTGTTTGCATTGGTGGAGGCGGCGCGCAAGATCGGCTTTGAGTCGATCAACGTCGATCTGATCTATGGCCTGCCGCTGCAGACCCCCGAATCATTTGCCCGCACGCTGGCCCAGGTCAACGAGCTCAGGCCCGACCGCATCGCGCTGTACGCCTACGCGCACCTGCCGGCCCGTTTCAAACCTCAGCGGCGCATCATCGCAGCGGAACTGCCCAGCGGTGGCGACAAGCTTGCCATGTTGTCGGCCTCTCTCGATGCGCTGATCGGAGCCGGCTATGTGTACGTCGGCATGGATCACTTCGCCTTGCCGAGCGATGCCTTGGCGGTGGCCAAGCGCCAGGGGCGTCTGCACCGCAATTTCCAGGGGTACAGCACCCAGCCCGATTGCGACCTGATCGCGCTCGGTGTGTCGGCCATCGGCCGGATCGGCGCCACCTACAGCCAGAACGCCAAGACGCTGGAGGAATACTATGACGCGCTCGACCAGGGGCGACTGCCCATCGTGAGAGGAATGGCGTTGACCCGCGACGATCTGCTGCGTCGCTCGGTGATCATGTCCATCATGTGCCAGGGACAGCTGCAGTACGAGTCCATCGAACTGGGGCATCTGATCGAGTTCAAGCGGTACTTCGCGCGCGAGCTCGACGCGCTGGCGACCCTGGCAGAGCAGGGCCTGGTCACCTTGGACGACTCGAGCATGCAGGTGACACCCCAGGGCTGGTTTCTTGTTCGTGCCATTGCCATGGTGTTCGACAAGAACCTGCAGGTCGACCAGGACCGTGCCCGCTTCTCCAAGATCATCTGAAATGGTGTTGGTCTGGGTCTTGCGTCGCCCCGCGTGGCGGCAAGGCTCCGTTGGCACGGCCGCCAGGCGGGATATGTCTGCAACCCAGCAGCGCTGCTAGAGTCTCCGCATGCAGACTTCAATGGCACTCACCGCCCTCTTCATGGGCTTGGCCGGTGGACCGCATTGTGTGGCCATGTGCGGTGCCGCGTGCGCCGGCATCAGCCGAGCGGCCGGCGAACGCAGCACCTCGGCGCTCTGGATGTTCCAACTCAGCCGGCTGCTGGGTTATGCCCTGTTCGGGGCGTTCGCCGCAGGGTCGGTGCAGGGACTGGCCTGGCTGGGCACGAACACCGCGGTGCTGCGCCCGGTCTGGACCATGTTCCATGTGGCGGCGCTGATGCTCGGCGCTGCACTGATCTGGCGGGCGCGTCAGCCGGCGTGGATCGAGAACCTCGGCCAGACGGTGTGGCGCAAAGCCCGGCCCGTGCTGAGCTCGATGGGGCCGCGTGCGCCTGTGGTGTTGGGAATGGGGTGGGCCTTGATGCCGTGTGGCCTGCTGTACTCGGCCTTGCTGGTGGCCTCGCTCTCGGCGAATGCGCTGGAGGGAGCAGCCGTCATGGCCCTGTTCTCCATTGGCACATCGGTCTCCCTCACGGCTGGTCCTTGGCTGCTCCTGCGCTTGCGCGGCGGGCGCTCGGGCGCTTGGGGTATCCGGATGGCCGGTGTGGCGCTTGCCGTGACTTCGGGCTGGGCGCTCTGGATGGGCATCACCAACCCGACCGGGCTTTGGTGCGCTTGAGTTTCAGACAGCCACGCGCGAGCGTCGCCCAGGCAGCGTGGCGAGCACCAGACCGAACAGTGCAATCGCGAACGCCAGCACCTGCACCGCGCTGAGCCGTTCGCCCATGAAGGCCACACCGATGACGGCCGCGCTGATGGGCAGCATCACCGTGAACACCCCCGCCTGGGACGCCGGCACCGTTTTCAGCCCGGTCATCCACAGCCACACGGTCCACACGCTGGCGGCCAGGCCGTAAAAGACCAGCAGGCCCCAGATCGGCCACTGGACGGCACCAAAATCGAACGACCAGGCGGCCCAGATGCCAAAAGGCGTGACCAGCGCAAAGCCCCACAGGTTGATGAGGGCCGAGATGCGCTTGGGCCCCAGCCCGTCGGTGAGGCGTTTGCCGATCACCACATAAGCCGCTTCGCAGACCACGGCGGCGAACACCAGCAAATTGCCCAGCAGGGCCCGGTCCATTCCCCACGGACCGCTCGTGTCGGGTGCTGCACTCAGCCCGGGGTCGGCTTTCTGGAGAGAAAACAGGCCGATGCCGACCGCCGCACAGGCAATGGCGGCGATGCTGCGCCAGCCGATGCGCTCACGCAGGAACAGCCAGCTCAGGACCGCGACCACGGCGGGAATGGATGACATCACGACACCCGCTGCCACGGCGGTCGTCATGCTCACGCCAAAGAGCATGCAGATGGAGAACAGGAAGTTGCCCAGAAACGACTCCAGGAACAGCAGGCGCCGGGTCTGGGGCGACAGGGGTTGTTCGCTGGCCGGCTTTTGAAGCCAGCGCACCATGGCAAGGCCACCGATGCCGAAGCGCAACCACGCCAGCAGGAACACCGGGAACACCAGCACCAGCGGCTTGGACAGCGCCACGTAACTGCCCACCAGCGCCATGCTCAGCCCCAGGCTACCGTACGCCCACAACCGGCTCAAGCCGCCTCCCGCGAATGCTTCTGGATCTGCATGGGTGCGCATCATGCCTGAACCGTTGAGCTGCTCGATGGCCCGTCTGTTGTGCGTGCGGTTGGACGCTGCGCGCGGGAGTGGGGCGCGGGTACCCGTGCTCATTCCACGATGGGGAATTCATTTTCCATATTGCAAAAATGCGGAATGGTGCAGTGCAAGAAATTTTCTCATTACAGAAAATCGATTTTCATATTGAGGGAAGACATTTAAAGTGTGTTGAAATGAAAGAGAAAATTTTTTATCTTATATAAGACACAAGAGCTTTTCAAAGTCTTCTATAAGACTTAAAGTCAACACATCGGCACCGTACTTGCAAGCACATTGCCCCAACCGTTTTTTTAACCTGATGGAGTCTCACATGCCCCAATCCCTGACCGAGCAACTGAGCCGCGCGCAGCAAATCGAAGCCCTGGAAAAAGACTGGGCCACCAACCCCCGCTGGAAGGGAGTGAAGCGTGGCTACAGCGCCGCTGACGTCGTGCGCCTGCGCGGCAGCATGCAGATCGAGCACACGCTGGCCAAGCGTGGCGCCGAGAAGCTGTGGGACAAGGTCAACGGCGGCGCCAAGAAGGGTTACGTCAACGCCTTCGGCGCCATCAGTGCCGGCCAGGCCATGCAGCAGGCCAAGGCTGGTCTGGAAGCGGTGTACCTGTCGGGCTGGCAGGTGGCCGCCGACGGCAACACGTCCGAAACCATGTACCCCGACCAGTCGCTCTACGCCTACGACTCGGTGCCGACCATGGTGCGCCGCATCAACAACACCTTCAAGCGCGCCGACGAAATCCAGTGGGGCCGTGGCATCGAGCCGGGCAGCCCTGAGTTCATCGACTACTTCCTGCCCATCGTGGCCGATGCGGAAGCCGGTTTCGGTGGCGTGCTCAACGCCTTCGAACTGATGAAGAACATGATCTCGGCCGGTGCCGCAGGCGTTCACTTCGAAGACCAGCTGGCCGCCGTGAAGAAGTGCGGTCACATGGGTGGCAAGGTGCTGGTGCCCACGCAGGAAGCCTGCGAGAAGCTGATCGCCGCGCGTTTCGCTGCCGACGTCATGGGCGTGTCCACCATCGTGCTGGCCCGCACCGACGCCGAAGCCGCCAACCTGATCACCAGCGACCACGACGCCAACGACAAGCCGTTCCTGACCGGCGAGCGCACGCAGGAAGGTTTCTACCGCGTCAAGAACGGCCTGGAGCAGGCCATCAGCCGCGGCGTGGCCTACGCTCCCTACGCCGACCTGGTGTGGTGCGAGACCGGCGTGCCCGACATCGGCTTCGCCCGTGAGTTCGCTCAGGCCGTGCACGCTGCCTGCCCCGGCAAGCTGCTGTCGTACAACTGCTCGCCCTCGTTCAACTGGAAGAAGAACCTCAACGACAGCCAGATCGCTTCCTTCCAGGAAGACCTGGCGGCGCTGGGTTACAAGTACCAGTTCATCACCCTGGCCGGCATCCACATCAACTGGTTCAACACCTTCCAGTTCGCCCACGCCTACGCCCGCGGCGAAGGCATGAAGCACTACACCGAAATGGTGCAGGAGCCCGAATTCGCTGCACGCGACAAGGGCTACACCTTCGTGTCGCACCAGCAGGAAGTCGGCGCTGGCTACTTCGACGACGTGACCACCGTGATCCAGGGTGGCTCGTCCTCCGTGAAGGCACTCACCGGCTCGACCGAAGAAGAGCAGTTCCACTGATCCCCTAAGCCCGTCCAACGGGCGGGCCAAGGCGAGCGAAGCCCGGGCAACCCCCGGGCTTTTTTGTGGGAAAATCTTTTCTTTATCGAATCCACAAGAGCGAGAAAGGCAAATCGGTTATGACACCGCGAACTCACAAGGGCACATTCCTGGCCGCCTAGGCCTGCAGTTCGCGCCTGCCCGACTCCTTTTCCTTCTCTCTCCAGCGCGGCCCCTGCCGCGCTTTTTTGTTTTCTGGACACCCATGTTGCACATCACGCTCCCCGACGGCTCCCAACGCGAATTCCCTGGCCCGGTCACTGTGGCCGAGGTCGCGGCCTCCATCGGTGCCGGCCTGGCCAAGGCCGCGCTGGCCGGCAAGATCGGCGACAAGGTCGTGGACACCAGCCACCAGATCACGGCCGACAGCCCGCTGTCCATCATCACGGCCAAGGATGC
>JAGXRS010000350.1 GCA_018335615.1 Hydrogenophaga sp.
AGCCCCCCCCCAGGCCGGCGCCGCCCGCACCCGCAGCGCAGCCACCGAGCAGCAGCCAGGTCAGCAGCGAGAGCACCAGCAGTGCCGTCCAGCGTTGGGCGCCGGCGGTGCTGGCGTGGAAGACGCGGCTGGACGAACGGGCGGAAAACGCATGCGTCATGGCTGTTGATTCCCGGTGGAGGAAACGAAGCGGATGGGCTGCTCGACCACCGTGCGGCGCTGCGCCAGACGGCGCGCGGCATCGGTGCGGTCCAGCACGTCTCCCGCCAGCTGGCCGCAGGCGGCGTCGATGTCGTCACCGCGCGTCTTGCGCACGGTGGTGACCAGGCCGCCCTCGTTGAGGATCTTGCCGAACTGCAGCACCACGGAACGGGGCGAGCACTTCAGGCCCGAGTCGGGGAACGGGTTGAACGGGATCAGGTTCACCTTGCAGGGCACGCCGCGCCCGCCGTGTGTCTTCAGCAGGTGCAAGAGTTCACGCGCATGCGTCGGCTGGTCGTTCACGCCGTCGAGCATGCAGTATTCAAAGGTGATGAAGTCGCGTGGCGCGGCCGGCAGGTAGCGCAGACAGGCGTCGAGCAGTTCGGCGATCGGGTATTTGCGGTTCAGCGGCACCAGCACATCGCGCAGCGCGTCGTTGGGCGCGTGCAGCGACACCGCGAGTGCCACGGGCACATCGCTGGCCAGGCGGTCGATCATCGGCACCACGCCCGAGGTGGACACGGTGACCCGCCGGCGCGACAGGCCATAGCCGTGGTCATCCAGCATGACGCGCAGGGCGGGCACCAAGGCGGTGTAGTTCTGCAGCGGCTCGCCCATGCCCATCATCACCACGTTGGTGATCACGCGCTCGGTTTTGCCCAGGTGACGGCGCAGGAAGAATTCGGCGTGCCAGAGCTGCGCGAGGATCTCAGCCGTGCTGAGGTTGCGCGAGAAACCCTGGTGACCCGTGGAACAGAAACGGCAACCCACCGCGCAGCCGGCCTGCGAGGAAATGCACAGGGTGCCGCGGTCTTCCTCGGGAATGAAAACGGTTTCGACGGCGTTGCCGCCGCCGACGTCAAACAGCCACTTGATGGTGCCGTCAGTCGAGTCCTGCCGCGAAAGCACGGGCAAGGCGGCCACATGGCAGACCGATGGCAGCTTCTCGCGCAGGCTGCGCGCGAGGTCGGTCATCTCGTCGAAACGGGATGCACCTTTCTGATGAATCCAGCGAAACAGCTGGACGGCGCGAAAGCGCTTCTCCCCCAGCTGCTCGCAGAACGCGGCCAGGCTGTCGAGGTCGAAATCGAGCAGGTTGACCGTCGTCATGGAAGAGGCCTCTTGTCGGACCGCTCCTGCCGCACAGGCGCCACCAGGGTCGCCGGATGGGTGCAGCGGGGAGCGGTTGCCGTCATCAACGCGAGTAAACGTTCATGCCGGCGAAGAAGAACGCGATTTCGACAGCGGCCGTCTCAGGCGCGTCGGAGCCGTGCACGGCGTTGGCGTCGATGCTGTCGGCGAAGTCGGCGCGGATCGTGCCGGCAGCAGCCTTCTTGGGATCGGTGGCGCCCATCAGGTCGCGGTTCTTGGCGATGGCGCCTTCACCTTCGAGAGCCTGGATCATCACGGGGCCGGAGATCATGAAATCGACCAGGTCCTTGAAGAAAGGACGCTCTTTGTGCACGGCATAAAACGCTTCGGCTTCGCCACGCGACAGGTGGGCCATGCGGGCAGCGACGACCTTCAGGCCGGCGGCTTCAAAACGGGCGTAGATCTGGCCAATGACGTTCTTGGCAACGGCGTCAGGCTTGATGATGGAAAGGGTGCGTTCGATGGCCATGGTATTCCTTGGTTTTATGGATCAATGAAAGGCTTCTTGCAGCTGACCGCAAAGCCCGCGATTCTACAGTGCCACAGGCTTTGCCGACCCGTCAGCGAGAGCCCGAACGCCCGCCTCCACCGCGGCGGCGATTGCCCGTCGGCCGGCTGGCGTCTTCCTCCCGGCGGCGCTTCAGCGCGTCCTGGCCGATGTAGCCAAAGGAGGTCTTGAGCGGATCGGGCTGAGAAGCACCCGCCCCCTGTCCTTTGCCGCCGCGACCCTTGCCGGTGTCCGCCACGGGCGTGGCGAACATGCTGCTGCGGCGCACGGCTGGGGCTTCCCCACGGCTTCCCGCGGGGTTGCCATAGTTGCGCCCACCCGTCTTGGGCGCCTGTTTGCCGCGGGCCGCCGGGTGCCGGCCACCGGGACGGGCAGCGCCCCGGTCCGCGCGCTCGGCCGCGGCGGGCATGCCGGCCGCAGCGGTGAGGCGACCGATGTCCTGCTGGTCCAGCTCGACCCAGACGCCCCGCTTCAGACCCCGTGGCAGCATCATGGCGCCATAGCGGATGCGGATGAGACGGCTCACCGCGTGGCCAACGGCTTCGAACATGCGGCGCACTTCGCGGTTGCGCCCTTCGCCGATCGTCACGCGGTACCAGCAGTTGGCGCCCTCGCCGCCGCCGTCTTCGATGCTGGCGAATTGCGCCATGCCGTCGTCCAGGCGCACGCCATCGAGCAGGCGCTGCTTCTCTTCGTTCGACAGGGCGCCGAGCACCCGCACCGCGTATTCGCGCTGCAGGCCGAAACGGGGGTGCATCAGGCGGTTGGCCAGCTCGCCCGAATCGGTGAGCAGCAGCAAACCTTCGGTGTTCAGGTCCAGGCGACCGACCGACTGCCACTTGCTCTGGTACAGGCGCGGCAGGCGGCGGAACACGGAGGGCCGGTTCTGCGGATCGTCGTGCGACACCACCTCACCGGCGGGCTTGTGATACGCCAGCACCCGCGGTGGTGGCGGGGTCATGCGCACCCGTACGGGCTTCCCGTTCACCTTGATGACATCGCCCAGCTGGATGCGCTGGCCAACGTGAGCCGGCTCGCCGTTGACCGAGATGCGGCCTTCGAGAATGAGCTTTTCCATCTCCAGCCGCGAACCCATGCCGGCCTGGGCCAGCACCTTGTGCAGCTTGGGCGACTCGGCCTCGGGCGCCAGCACCCGCTTGGTCGGCAGCGGCGCGTCCTGAGCCTGCTCC
The DNA here is from genome assembly GCA_018335615.1 of Hydrogenophaga sp. Classification (GTDB taxonomy): domain Bacteria; phylum Pseudomonadota; class Gammaproteobacteria; order Burkholderiales; family Burkholderiaceae_C; genus Hydrogenophaga. The sequence goes on from JAGXRS010000350.1 coordinate 3,052, forward strand.
TGCTCGGCATCGAAGGCGCCGCTGATGACATCGTCAAAGTTCAGCCCTTGCGACGTGGGGGCGGTGTCTGCATCAGGCTGGGCGGGCGATCTGGACTGGCCACGCGCCGAGGAGGCATCGGAAGGGGACGGCCCAGCTGGCGACTCCGGTGCAGGAGAACCGGCAGGATCGCCCCCGGGGGGGATTTCGTCTGGAGAAGAAGGAGCTTGCGCCGGGTTCATGGTGTTCCTGTCGGGAGAGAGCCAGCCACCGAGGGCTGAGAAGGTTGGGATGGGGCCGCGTCTGGCGGAAGGCTGGCCGAAAGAGCGTCAAAATCCAGCCGACCCAGCGCCGACGCCTGGATTTCACTGCCATCCAGTGGCGGCAACTGGTCGAGCGAGGCAAGACCCAGATCGTCGAGGAATTGGCGCGTGGTGGCAAACAGGGCCGGACGGCCCACGGTTTCGCGGTGGCCGATCACCTCGACCCAGCCGCGGTCTTCGAGCTGCTTGATGATGAGCGAGTTGATGGTCACGCCGCGGATGTCTTCCATGTCACCGCGCGTCACGGGCTGGCGATAGGCAATGATGGCCAGCGTTTCCATGGTGGCGCGCGTGTAGCGCGGCGGCTTCTCGGGGTGCAGGCGGTCCAAGTAATGGCGCATGTCGGGCCGGCTCTGGAAACGCCAGCCGGAGGCGACCCGCACCAGCTCAACGCCACGCCCTGACCACTCCAGCTGCAAATCGGACAGCAGGGTTTTCAGGGTGTCGGGCGACAGTGCCATGTCGAAGAGCACGCCCAAGTCCCGCAGGGTCAGCGGCTCTGGCGTGCAGATCAGGGCGGTCTCCAGGACCCGCTTGGCCTCCGCGGTGTTCATGTTGGGCTTGCGTCGGTGAACGGCGTCAGGCGAAAGGCGTGACGGGTAGCAATAGGAACTGGCGCGCCGGTCAAAAAACGCCGCCGGTGAGCAGCTGTGAGGGCGGGCACCGCCAGAGGCGGCTCGTGAGCGGGCGATTCAGGTGGGGCAAAGGCGCGCTGGGGACCTGTGTGCCGGGGCGGACCTGTCTGCAGGCGCGCGTGGGATTACCCCAAAGAAGCGCCATTGTACCGGAGACCGCTTTCCTCCAGGGCCTGCAGGAGATCGGCGGGTGGCTCCGCACGGAAGTCGAGTGCCTGCCCGGACACCGGGTGGAGCAGGCGCAGGCGCGCCGCATGCAATGCCTGGCGCCCCATGCCCCACAAGACCCGCCCGCCGTACAAGGTATCGCCCACCAGCGGGTGCCCCAGCCAGCCCATGTGCACCCGGATCTGGTGCGTGCGACCGGTGTGCAGCTTGCACGTCACCAGGCAACCGGTCAGCGAGCTGTCCAGCAGGGTGACGGTGGTCTGCGCGCTTTTGCCACCGGTGGCGTCCGGGCGGATCACCGCCATGCGCAACCGGTTGTGGGTGTCGCGTCCGATGGGTTGGTCCACCAGGCGCTCGGGGGGACCGGTCCAGGCCCCGTGACCCAGCGCCAGGTACTGCCGCTGCACGTCCCGCGCGGCGATGGCGCGGATGAGTGCCTCGACGGCCTGCCGGCTTTTCCCCACCAGCATCAGGCCCGAGGTGTCCTTGTCCAGCCGGTGCACGATGCCCGCACGCGGCAGGCTGGCGGCGGCTGCATGGTGCGCAAGGAGGCCGTTGAGCAGGGTGCCGCTCCAGTTGCCCGCTGCCGGGTGCACCACCAGACCGGCGGGCTTGTTGAGCACCAGGAGATGCGCGTCTTCGTACACCACGTCCAGTGCCATGGGCTGCGCCACGAATGCCTGGGCCTGCTGGGTCGGGCGCAGCTCCACCTGCAGGCGGTCACCTGCCGCGATGCGGGCAGCCGGTTTGCGGACCTCAACCTCGCGCACCTGCACCGCGCCGTCGGCCATGAGCTGCTGCAGATACGAGCGAGAAAACCCGGGGATCAGGGCGGCCAGCGCGCGGTCCACCCGCCAGCCGTGCATCGCTGCGGGCACCTCGCACACCCGGGTTTCGACGTCGAGCAAGCCCTCGTCAGCGGTCCCGCCGCCGTCAGACAGAGGGTCCCCCGGGAACTCCGTCTCCCGAATGCCCGTCGATATAATTTCAGTAGCCAAAACCTGGTGAGTCCGTTGAAAAAGGTATGCGAGTGATGCTTCTGTCCAGATTATCTGCTGTGTCACTGTGCGTGGCCGCCGCCACGGTCGTGCTCCAGGGGTGCAGCAGCACGCCGGTCGACAACACGGCGGGCTGGAGCCCGAACAAGCTGTACAGCGAAGCGCGGGACGAGCGCGACGCCGGTAACTTCGAGAAGGCCATCACCCTGTACGAGAAACTCGAAGGTCGCGCCGCAGGCACCCCCCTGGCCCAGCAGGCGCAGCTCGACAAGGCCTATACCCACTACAAGGCTGGGGAACCCGCCCAGGCGCTGGCGGCCCTCGACCGCTTCACGCGCCTGCACCCGGCGAGTCCGGCAATGGACTACGCGATCTACCTGAAGGGGCTGGCCAGCTTCAACGACAACCTGGGCTTGTTCGGCTCGCTGTCGCGCCAGGATCTGTCGGAGCGCGACCAGAAGGCCGCCAAGGAATCGTTCGAAGCGTTCCGCGAACTGGTGACACGCTTCCCGGATTCGCGCTATAGCCCGGACGCCCGCGACCGCATGACCTACATCGTCAATTCGCTGGCGCAGTACGAGGTCCATGTCGCCCGGTACTACCACAGCCGGGGAGCCCACCTCGCTGCCATCTCGCGCGCGCAGACCGCCCTCACCGACTACACCGATGCGCCGGCCCTGGAAGAAGCGCTCTTCATTCTGGTGCAATCGTACGACGCACTGGGCATGACGACCTTGCGCGACGATGCCCGGCGCGTGATGCTGGCGAGCTACCCGAACAGCACGTTCCTGACCCAGGGTTTCAGGCGCTCGAACGACCCGTGGTGGAAGCTCTGGTGATCGGGGCGTGCAGCCCGGCCGGTGACAGTGGCACCCTTCAGCGGACGCCTCCTCTGACGGGCCGGCCCCCAGCCTCCCGCCTGCATCGCCGCATGCCGGCCCGCCGCTCGTGCGTACACTTGAACGCCGGCGGTCGGTAAGAGGCCCGCCCTGTCAGTGATCACCCCTCGGTCCTGTGGCCGTGCACCCCTCGGCGCAGGTGGCGAGGGTGCCGTCCGTGGCAGGACACCGGGACCACTTTCTTTCAGCGCCGGGTCAAAGTAGCCATAAATAGTTACCAAAGCCGTCACGGCTCGCGGCTTCAATGCCCGACAATTTGTCCATGTTCAAAGGCTACCGTATCCAGGCGTCGACCGGCATCCACCGGGGCGATCGCGACTACCAGCAAGACCAGGTGTGTCTGCTGACCCACCCGCGACATCCTGGCTGCCTCCTCACGGTGGTGGCGGACGGCATGGGTGGCCGCAGCGGGGGGCGCAAGGCGTCCGATCAGGTGATGTTGACCGCGCGGCAACTGTTCGAACGCTACGATCCCGACACCGACGACGGTCCGTCGCTGCTGCGCCAGATCGTGGAGGAAGCACATCTGGTGATCAAGCTCACCGCCGTTTCGGCCGAGCAGGAACCCCACAGCACCATTGCCGCCTTTCTCATCAACCCGGACGCTGACAGCCACTGGGTGCACGCTGGCGATTCGCGCATCTACCATTTCCGCCACGGGAAGATGGTGTTCCGCACGATGGACCATTCCTATGTGCAGACCCTGGTGAACCAGGGCGAGCTCACGGAGGAGGAAGCGCAGGACCATCCGCACTCCAACATCCTCATGGGCTGCCTGGGCACCGACAACGACCCACCGATTGACCACCATGTGATCCCCCAGCTCACGCCCGGCGACGCCCTGATGGCGTGCAGCGACGGTGTCTGGCACTACTTCACGCCAGAAGAGCTCTCCAGCACGATCGCCATGCTGTCCCCCCGGGAGGCCTGCGAGTTTCTCATCCAGAAGGCGCGCTCTCGGGCCAGGGGAAGGGGCGACAACCTCTCGATTTCGGTCGTGAAGCTGGAACCGCTGGACTGACCGTCCCTGCGCCGACCAGCCCGCCGCATTGAGTGTCAGGTCAGGCCCGTGTCCACCAGCCGATGCTCCAGCGCGATGAATTCCGCCGACTGCATCTCGCCCAGCCGCGACACCGTGCGCGGGAACTCGTGCGACATGGGGCCTTCCACGTAGAGCTCTTCCGGCGGAACGGCGGCCGACATCACCAGCTTGACGCGCCGGTCGTACAGCACGTCGATCAGCCAGGTGAAACGCCGCGCCTCCGAGGCCTGCCGTACCTGCATCTGCGGCACGTTGGAAAGCAGCACCGTGTGGTACTGCGTGGCAATTTCCAGGTAGTCGTTCTGTGAACGTGGACCCCCGCACAGCGTGCGGAAGTCGAACCAGATCACGCCACCCGCACGCCGCACCGCCTTGATCTCGCGCGACTCGATTCGCATCACGGGCTCCTGGTCACCCATCTCGGCCAACTGGGCGAAGGCGGCTTCCATGGCGGCATCAGCCTGCGCGCCCAGCGGGCAGTGGTACAGCTCGATGTGGTTGAGCGTGCGCTGCCGGTAATCGGTGCCGTTGTCGACGTTGATCACCTCCAGCCGCTGCTTCAGCAGTTCGATGGCCGGGAGGATGCGGTCGCGGTGCAAGCCGTCGGGGTAGAGGCCATCGGGATGGAAGTTGGAGGTCGTCACGAATCCGACGCCAGCCTTGAACAGTGCGTCCAACAGGCGGTGCAGGATCATCGCGTCGGTCACATCGGCCACATGGAACTCGTCGAAGCAGATGAGTTTGTAGCGCCTGGCCATGCGCGCGCCCAGTTCATCAAGCGGATTCACCGTGCCCTGGAGTTCGCGCAGTTCGCGGTGCACCTCGCGCATGAACTCGTGGAAGTGCAGGCGCGTCTTGCGCTTGATGGGCACCGCATTGAAAAAGCAGTCCATGAGAAAGCTCTTGCCCCGACCCACCCCGCCGAACATGTAGACCCCGCGGGGAATCTCCGGCTTGATAAAGAGTTTCTTCAAGGCGTTGGAGCGCTTCTGCTTGTAGGCAGCCCATTCGGTGGCACAGCGCTCCAGCGCGGCAATGGCGCGCTGCTGGGCCGGGTCGGTGGTGTAGCCGCGCTCCTTGAGCGCAGCCTCGTAAGTGGCCTGTACGGACATGTGAACCTGTTGACGTCTTGTTTCAGGGCAGCATGCCATACAAGCAAAAACCCCGCGGGACCGGTCGTGCCGGGCCGCAGGGTCTGCCCCTTGCAAAAGGGTGGCTGCTGGCCGCGCCGCAGCGCGGCACGGATCAGAAGTTCAGCGTGCGCTTGTCGACCGCCAGCGCCGCTTCCTTCGTGGCCTCCGACAGCGACGGGTGCGCATGGCAGATGCGCGCGATGTCTTCGGCACTGGCCTTGAACTCCATCGCCACGACCGCCTCGGCGATCAGCTCGGACGCCATCGGGCCGACGATGTGCACGCCCAGGATCTCGTCCGTCTTGGCGTCGGCCAGGAACTTGACCATACCGGTGGTGTCGCCCAGCGCACGCGCACGGCCGTTGGCCAGGAACGGGAACGTGCCCGCCTTGTAAGCCACGCCATCGGCCTTGAGCTGCTGCTCGGTGCGGCCGACCCAGGCGATCTCGGGGCTGGTGTAGATGACCCAGGGAATGGTGTTGAAGTTGACGTGTCCGTGCTGGCCGGCGATGCGCTCGGCCACGGCCACGCCCTCCTCTTCCGCCTTGTGCGCCAGCATGGGGCCGCGCACCACGTCGCCCACCGCCCAGACGCCTGGCAGGTTGGTTTTGCAGTCGCCGTCCACGACAATGGCGCCGCGCTCGTCCAACTGCAGACCCACCGCTTCGGCGTTCAGGCCGATGGTGTTGGGTACGCGGCCGATGGACACGATCAGCTTGTCCGCTTCCAGCGTCACGGCTTCGCCCTTGGCGTTGGTGTAGGCCACGCTGACTTGCGTCTCTTTGCCTTTCTTGTCGGTCTTGACCTCGCCCACCTTCACGCCCAGTTCGATCTTCAGGCCCTGCTTGTCAAAAGCCTTCTTGGCTTCCTTGGCGATCTGCTCGTCCACCGCGCCCAGGAAGGTCGGCAGGCCTTCGAGAATGGTGACGTCAGTACCCAGGCGACGCCACACCGAACCCATCTCCAGTCCGATCACGCCCGAGCCGATCAGCACCATCTTCTTGGGCACGGCGCCAATGCGCAGGGCGCCGTCATTGGACAGCACGGTTTCCTCATCGAACGGCACGCCGGGGAGTGCACGGGCGTTGGAGCCGGTGGCGATGATGACCTGCTTGCCGGTGAGCGTCTCTTCCTTGGCACCGCTGACCTGGACTTCGTAGCCGCCATCCACCGCCTTGGCGAAAGCGCCACGACCGTGGAAAAACGTGACCTTGTTCTTCTTGAACAGGTACAGAATGCCGTCGTTGTTCTGCTTCACGACCGTGTCTTTGCGACCGATCATCTTGGCCACGTCCATCGTCACCTGGCCGGTGCTGATGCCGTGGTCTGCGAAGTGATGGTTCGCATGGTCAAAGTGCTCGCTGGACTGCAGCAGGGCCTTGGACGGGATGCAACCCACATTGGTGCAGGTGCCGCCCGGCGCCGGGCCACCGGCCGCGTTTTTCCATTCGTCGATACACGCGACCTTGAAGCCCAGCTGGGCAGCACGAATGGCGGCGATGTAGCCGCCGGGGCCGGCGCCGATGACGACGACATCAAATGATTGAGACATGTTGAAACTCTCGGGTTGCTGCACGCCTCACTCGGCGGGCACAAAAATCCAGAGCAGGATGTAGAGCACCAGGCCCGTACCTCCTGCGAAAAACAGCACGGCCAGCAGCAGGCGCCAGGCCCAGGCGTCCAGGCCGGTGGCGTTGGCCAGCCCACCGCACACACCGGCCAGCCATTTGTCCGTGCGCGATCGGCGCAAACGGTTGATCGACTGCGCCCAGGTGGGCGACACCACGGGCACCGCACCCGTCCCCAGCAGGCGGGCCTTGGCCCGTTCAAACTCATCTGTGGTCAGGCTGCCGCGCTCACGCAGCTGCTCCAGCTTCAAGAGTTCATCTGCCAGCGACATGGTGCGCACCCTTGTGGCTTCAGATGTCGAACAACAGGCGGGCCGGATCTTCCAGCGCTTCCTTCATTGCCACCAGGCCCAGCACGGCTTCGCGGCCGTCGATGATGCGGTGGTCGTAGGACATGGCGAAGTAGTTCATCGGGCGCACCACGACCTGGCCGTTTTCCACCATCGCACGGTCCTTGGTGGCGTGCACGCCCAGGATGGCCGACTGGGGCGGGTTGATGATCGGGGTGGACATCATCGAACCGAAGGTGCCGCCATTGGAAATGGAGAAGGTGCCACCGGTCATGTCGTCGATGCTCAGCTTGCCTTCCTTGGCTTTCTGGCCGAATTCGGCAATCTTCTTCTCGATGTCCGCGAAGCTCATCTGGTCGGCGTTGCGCAGGATCGGCACCACCAGGCCACGCGGCGAACCCACGGCGATGCCGATGTCGAAGTAGCCGTGGTAGACGATGTCGTTGCCGTCCACCGATGCGTTGAGCACCGGGAACTTCTTCAGGGCATGCACGGCGGCCTTGACGAAGAAGCTCATGAAGCCCAGCTTCACGCCGTGCTCCTTCTCGAAACGCTCCTGCATGCGTTTGCGCATGTCCATGACCGGGGCCATGTTGATTTCGTTGAAGGTGGTCAGGATGGCGTTGGTCGACTGCGATTGCAGCAGGCGCTCGGCGACGCGGGCGCGCAGACGCGTCATCGGCACGCGCTCTTCAGGGCGGTCGCCCAGATCAGGAGCGACCACCGCCACCTGCGGCAGCACCTTGGTTGGCGCCCCGGTGGGAATGGCCACGGGCGCAGGTGCTGCGACCTTGGGCGCCGCGGCAGCGGCGAGCACGTCGCCCTTGGTCACGCGACCGTCCTTGCCCGTGCCACCGACGGAGCCCGGCGCCATGCCGTTGTCGGCCATGAGCTTGGCCGCAGCGGGCATGGCCACGCCAGCCTTGGACTGCGAAGCCGGCGCAGCGGCTGTGGCAGGAGCAGGTGTCGATGCGGGGGCTGCCGGGGCCGGTGCTGCGGCCGCGGGCGCGCTCGCGCCTGCCACGGCTTCGGTGTCGATGCGGGCGATCAGTTGCTCGGCCGCCACCGTGGCGCCGTCGGCCTGGATGATTTCGACCAGCACGCCGCTGGACGGCGCGGGGCATTCCAGCACGACTTTGTCGGTCTCGATCTCGATCAGCGTTTCATCGGCCGTGACGGCGTCGCCGACTTTTTTCTTCCACTGCAGCAGTGTGGCCTCGGCCACGGATTCGGAGAGCTGCGGAACTTTGACTTCTACGATTGCCATGTGTCTTCTACCTTGATTTTTTTGCGAGGAGACAGGGGGCGGACTTGGTTTCAGCGAACCGCCGCACACCCCCGTCGGGCCTTACTTCGTGAGGATGAAACCCTTGAGCTTGCTGAACGCGGCTTCGATCAGGTTCTTCTGCTGCTCCTGGTGCAGGTGGGCGTAACCCACCGCTGGGGAGGCAGAAGCCGCACGACCGGCGTAGCCCAGCTTCTGTCCATCGAGCATGTTCTCGTGGATGTAGTGCTGCACGAAGAACCAGGCGCCCTGGTTCTGCGGCTCGTCCTGGCACCACACGATGTCAGTGGCGTTGGGGTACTTCTTCAGCTCGGCTCCGAACACCTTGTGGGGGAATGGGTAGAGCTGCTCGACGCGCACGATGGCGACGTCGTCGGCCTCTTTCTCCTCGCGCTTCTTGACCAGGTCGTAGTAGACCTTGCCCGAGCAGCAAATGACGCGCTTGACCTTGTCGGCGTTCTTGATGACCGCGGGATTGCTCTCGGGGATCACGGTCTGGAAGCTGCCCTTGGTGAACTCGGTCAGCGGTGAGGTCGCGTCCTTGTTGCGCAGCAGCGACTTCGGCGTGAAGATGATCAGCGGCTTGCGCAGGTTGCGCACCATCTGGCGGCGCAGGATGTGGAAAATCTGGCTGGCCGTGGTGGGCTGCACGATCTGCATGTTGGTATCGGCCGCCAGCTGCATGAAGCGCTCCAGGCGGGCCGAGCTGTGCTCGGGGCCCTGGCCTTCGTAGCCGTGCGGCAGCATCAGCGTGATGCCGTTGACGCGGCCCCACTTCACCTCACCGGAAGCGATGAACTGGTCGATCACCACCTGCGCGCCGTTGGCGAAGTCGCCGAACTGGGCTTCCCAGATCACCAGCGTGTTCGGATCGTTCGACGCATAGCCGTATTCGAACGCCAGCACCGCCTCTTCCGAGAGGATGGAGTCGATGACCACAAACGGCGCCTGGTTGTCGGCCACGTTCTGCAGCGGCGTGTAGGTGCCCTCGTTCCACTTCTCGCGGTTCTGGTCGTGGATGACGGCATGGCGGTGCGTGAAGGTGCCACGGCCGCAGTCTTCGCCCGACAGACGCACCGGGTAGCCGCTGGCGACCAGCGAAGCGAAGGCCATGTGCTCGCCCATGCCCCAGTCCACCGGGATGTCGCCACGGCCCATGGCGGCGCGATCCGCATAGACCTTCTTCACCAGCTGGTGCGGGGCCACGCTGTCGGGGATCGTCGTGAGACGCTCCGAGAGGCGCTTCCACTCGGCCATGGGAATCGCCGTCTCGCCCGCGTCGGTCCACTTCTTGCCGAGGAAGGGCGACCAGTCGACCGCGTACTTGCTCTTGAAGTTGGTCAGCACCGGGTCCACCGTGTGGCGACCGGCATCCAGCGCGGCGCGGTAGGCCTTGGCCATGTCGTCGCCCAGCGTGTCGCCCAGGCCCTGCGCGGCCAGCTTGTCGGCGTACAGCTTGCGCGTGCCGGGGTGCTGGGCGATCTTCTTGTACATCAGCGGCTGGGTCAGGCTCGGGGTGTCCTGCTCGTTGTGGCCCAGCTTGCGGAAACAGATGATGTCCACGACCACGTCCTTGCGGAAGGTCATGCGGTATTCCAGCGCCAGCTGCATGCACAGCACCACGGCTTCGGGGTCGTCACCGTTGACGTGCAACACGGGCGACTCGACGCCCTTGACGATGTCGGTGCAGTACAGCGTGGAGCGCAGGTCGCGCGGGTCGGAAGTGGTGAAACCGATCTGGTTGTTGATGATCAGGTGCACCGTGCCGCCCGTGGTGTAGCCACGCGTGGCGGCCAGCGCCAGGGTTTCCTGGTTCACGCCCTGGCCGGCAAAGGCGGCGTCGCCGTGCACCAGCACCGGCAGCACCTGCTTGCCCTGCGTGTCGCCACGGCGGTCCATGCGGGCGCGCACCGAGCCTTCGACCACCGGGTTCACGATTTCCAGGTGGGACGGGTTGAACGCCAGCGACAGGTGAACGGCGCCACCGGGGGTGGCCACGTCGGAGCTGAAGCCTTGGTGGTACTTCACGTCACCGGCGGGCAGGTCTTCAGGGGCCGTGTGATCGAATTCGGCAAACAGGTCCTTGGGCATCTTGCCCAGGGTGTTGACCAGCACGTTCAGGCGGCCGCGGTGGGCCATGCCGATCACGATTTCCTGCACGCCTTGCGCGCCGGCCTGCTGGATCACCTCGTCCATGGCGGCGATGAAACTCTCGCCACCTTCGAGCGAGAAGCGCTTCTGGCCAACGTACTTCGTGTGCAGGAAGCGCTCAAGGCCTTCGGCCGCGGTCAGGCGGTCGAGGATGTGCTTTTTCTTCTCGGCGTTGAAGGCCGGCTTGCTGCGGATGGATTCCAGCTTTTCCTGCCACCAGCGCTTCTGCGTCTGGTCGCTGATGTACATGTACTCGGCGCCGATGCTGCTGCAGTAGGTCTCGCGCAGGGCGTTCAGCAAGTCGCGCAGCGACATCACTTCTTTGCCGAAGAACGTGTTGCTGGTGTTGAAGACGGTTTCGAAATCGGCGTCGGAAAAACCGTAGAAGGCCGGATCGAGTTCGGGAATGTGCTCGCGCTCGGTGCGCTTGAGGGGGTCGAGGTCGGCCCAGCGGGAACCGACGTTGCGGTAAGCGGCGATCAGCTGCTGAACGGCGACGCGCTTGCGGCCCAGGTCGGAGTCGGCGCCGGCTGCGATGACCACCTTGGTGCCACCCTGCTTGGCGCGCTCGGCAAAGGCATTGATGACGGGCTGGTGCGGCACGTCGCGGGCATCGGTGCCGTCGACAGCAGGCACGTGCTGGAGTGCGTCAAAGTACGTGCGCCAGTTGTCTGGCACGCTACCGGGGTTCTCCAGGTAGTTCTCGTACATCTCTTCCACATACGGGGCATTGCCGCCGAACAGGTAGGAGTTGCCTTTGTAGGCAACATAGACGTTGCCCCCATTTGCTTGGGTATTGCTCATAAATCCGCTGACCTCCGTCTCCCTTTGGGAAACATTAGCTGGTTAGAAAAACCTTCCGCGACACGGCTGAACCGTTAGGCGGATGCGACAGTGACTGTGGAAGGGCCTGACTGCAGCTGGCGATTGTGCCATTGCCACACCGGAAAGTGTAAAAAGATAGGCTTCAGGGGTGCGCCGAGACGGAATTGGCGATGAAGTGTTGCGCGCCAGCCAAGTGACCCCATGCGCGACCCGGAATCACATCGGTATCGCCACACCGGTGGGTCCAGGCGGCGGCCACCATGCACTGTCAATGTTGACAGGGTGAGGCGATAAGTTTTCTTTTTTTCAGGCGAGACTGGGCCAACGCCACACAGGAAAGAGGAAGAGCCATGAACCCGGTCGTCTCTGCTTCTCATGGAAGCCCCGATCACAACGCCTACCCAAACGCTTTGATTCAGACATCTGGCTTCACCGCGCAACTCGCGGCCAATCCGTCCTACCAACACGTCGACGCACTGGCGGTTCTGGGAAAGCAGCAGCACTACCGCCGTGGCGAACTGCTGATCCGCGAAGGCGAAGTGGTGGATGCCCTCTACATCGTGCTGCAGGGACGGCTGCGCGCCTTTCTCGCAGATGACGCAGGAAAGGAACTCACCCTGGGCGTTTACGGACCCCGGGAACACATGGGCGAGATGTCGCTGGACGGCAAACCCCACTCCTCGCACGTGGAGGCGCTGGAAGTGACGACCTGCTCGGTCGTGCCGCACGACGCGTTGCTCGCTTTCATTGGGGCGAGGCCTGAGTTTGCGCTGGAGCTCGTGGGCCGCCTGATCCGCCGGGCGCGCCTGGCCACCGAAATCGCGCGCAGCGTGGCCCTCACCGATGTGTATGGTCGTCTGGTGCGCTTGCTTCGCCAGCTCGCCACCGCGCCTGGACCGCAGGGGGAACGCCGTCTTTCCGAGCGCATGACGCACCAGGCCATCGCCCGGCAACTGGCCTGCTCGCGCGAGATGGTGAGCCGACTTTTGCGTGATCTGGAAAGGGGCGGCTACATCGCCGTGAAAGACCGCTGGATCACACTGCTCAAACCCTTGCCGGCACGCTGGTAAGGGGGCGCCCCGGCGGCGGCTTTGAGCAACTCATGGCCTGCAGTTGCGCCTCCCGACCGATATCCATCTTCAGGTCGTCATGGTCGCTGACAGGTTTCTCTGCTTCGGACGCCGACCCAGTGGGCGCCAATTCCGTGCATCACCGCCGCTCAGCCGCCGCTCGTCAACGCCCGCTCGCGAATAGCGGCCAACGTGCCCCGGGTGGTGATGACGTCGGCATCCAGCATCACCTCGATCACGGTACCTGTGGGCGCACCCAGGGCCCGCAGCAGCGCGGGCTCGAATTCAGCGGTGTGGGTGATGCGCTCGGCCGCGTAACCGTAGGCGCGGGCCAGGGCGCAAAAGTCGGGGTTGGACAGGTCGGAGCCGCTGACCCGCGCCGGGTACTCACGCTCCTGGTGCATGCGGATGGTGCCGAAGGTGCCGTTGTTGAGCAGCAGCACGATGCTGCGGGCACCGTGCTGCACCGCGGTGGCAAGTTCCTGGCCGTTCATGAGGAAATCACCATCACCGGCGATGGTGAAGGCCGTGCGTCCGGTGAGGATGGAGGCCGCGATGCCGGCGGGCACGCCGTAGCCCATGGCCCCGTTGGTGGGTGCGAGCTGGGTCTTGTGTCCCTTGGCCAGGCCGCTGTAACGGTAGAACCGGTGCAGCCAGCTGGCAAAGTTGCCGGCGCCGTTGCTGAGCACCGCATCGGCCGGCAGGTAGGCCTGCAGGGTGTGGATGATGGCCGGCATGTCGATGCTGCCAGGCAGCACCACCCCGCCGTTGGACACCTCCACATTGGCTTCATAGTCCGCATGACAGCCCTGCGTCCACTGCCCCCAGGCCACGCCCGGCGGCGCCGTGAGCACCTCCAGGCTGCGCGCCGCGGCGTTCATGGTGGCGCAGATCGCCAGCGTGGGCTGGTAGACCCGGCCCAGTTCTTCAGCGCTGGCGTGGATATGCACCAGCTTCTGCCGGGGCAGTGGTGCGTCGATCAGGCTGTAGCCGCCCGTGGTGGCCTCGCCCAGGCGCGGGCCGATGGCGATGAGCAGGTCGCTCTGGCGCACGCGCTCGGCCAGCGCCGGGTTGATGCCCAGACCGACGTCGCCGGCGTACTGCGGGTGGTGGTTGTCGAAACAGTCCTGGAAGCGGAAGGCGTTGGCCACCGGCAATTGCCAGTTCTCGGCGAAGCGCTGCAGCGCGGCGGCGGCCTGCGGGGTCCAGCCGCCACCGCCGGCGATCACGAGCGGGCGTTCGGCTTGCAGCAGCAGTTCGCGCAGGCTGCGCAATCCCCCCGGATCGCTCCAGGCCTGCACCGGCTCCACCCGTGGCAGCGGGCTGGCGTTCACCGTCTGGGTGAGCATGTCCTCGGGCAGCACCAGCACCACCGGGCCCGGGCGGCCGTTGAGTGCGGTGGCAAAGGCGCGTGCCACGTATTCGGGGATGCGACGCGCGTCATCAATGCGCTCCACCCGTTTCGCCATGCCTTTGGTGCCCGGCCCGAAGAAGGCGCTGAAGTCCACCTCCTGGAAGGCTTCGCGGTCACGGGCGTCACTGGCCACGTCCCCCACGAAGAGCACCATCGGTGTGGAATCCTGGAAGGCGGTGTGCACACCGATGGAGGCATTGGTCGCGCCCGGCCCCCGGGTCACGAAGCACACGCCGGGGCGGCCGGTGAGCTTGCCCTGCGCCTCGGCCATGAAAGCCGCCCCGCCCTCCTGGCGGTTGACGATGAAACGGATCTGGTCGGCGCGGGCGTGAAAGCCATCGAGCACAGCCAGGAAGCTTTCGCCCGGCACCCCAAAGGCGTGGGTCATGCCCTGGGCGATCAGGCAATCAACGAGCAGGTGTCCGGCAAGCAGGTGTGTCATGCCAGGCATTGTGCCGCGCCTGAGCGATGACAGCTGTCTCAGCCGGTGCGCCGCCCCACGCCGGCGGCGGCATAGACCGAGACAAACAGCACCAGCGCCGCACCGGCCAGCGTCAGCGCGTACCAGCCACGGTCCATGAAGGCGCCGAACACAAGGGGTGAAATCGCGAAGCCCACATCCAGCCCCGAATACACCGTGCCGTAGACCCGGCCGGTGGCGCCCTTGGGCGTGGCTTTCTTGATCATCATGTCGCGGCTTGGACCGCCCACGCCCACGGCAAAACCAGTGGCAGCCAGCGCCACCATGGTGCCGGGGCCACCCAGCCAGCCGGTGGCACACAGCAGCAGCAGCAGCGCACCCGCCGTCATGGAGACCACCACGACCCGGTCACTGGACCAGCGGTGGCTTTGCCCATACGCCGCCACGAAGCCGCCCACCAGCATGCCGACCGCGCCGCAGAGCATGTAGGCGCTGACGGTCAGCGTCGCCGCTTCCACGCTGACGCCGTAGAGGTTGCGCAGGATGGAGGGGGCAAAGGTCTGCACCACCGCCAGCGTCATGGTGGAGAGCAGGAAGAACGCAAAACACCACCAGACCACCGGCAGCCTGAGGTAAGCCAGCTCGCTCCCGGGGGTGGCGTGCATGTTGCGCGGCGCCACCTCGGTCTTGAGGAAGGCCCGTTTCCAGTACAGCACGCCCAGCACGCACAGGTAGAGCACGGCGGCGGACTGGTAGGCCACGCGCCAGTCGGCCAGCGCGGTGATGCCCACCAGAAACGCCGGCGCCAGCGCCCAGCCGAGGTTGCCGGTGAGGCCATGGGCGCTGAAGGCATGGCCCAGGCGCTGGCTGGACACCCGCTGGTTCAGGATGGTGAAGTCGGCCGGGTGAAAGGGTGCATTGCCCAGGCCGGCGAGCATCGCCACCACCACCAGGCCCGCATAACCCGTCACCTGGGAAGCCACCAGGGAGGCCACCAGAAAACAGCTGATGGCGCCGAACAGCACCGGCCGGGCGCCGACCCGGTCCACCAGAAAGCCCGACAAAGCCTGCCCGGTGCCGGAGATGACAAAGAACAGCGTCATGAGCAGACCCACATCGGAGTAGCTCAGGCCAAAGTCGCGCATGAAGATGGGAAACAGGGGCGCCAGCAGCAGGTGCGAGAAGTGGGACGTGGCGTGCGCCAGCCCGACCAGTCCGATGACGGTGGCGTCCTGGCGCAGGGGAACGGGATTGGCAGGGCGGGCTCCGGCCAGAGTAGCGGTATTCATCGGGCCATGGTAGGAGCAGCGCCGCCGGTTGGATTACGATAAATGGACAAGTCTCGTCGAATATCTGCCAAATGCTGCGCACCGCTGCCGTGAACCGTCCGCCTTCCCGCCGCTCCATCCCGCTGGGCGACACCGACCCTTTCGTGCCCACCCCGCAACGCCCGGTGCGTTGCCGTGCGCGCCAGCTCGACAGCGACAAGCAGGTGGAGCCCCATCACCATGCCTGGGGCCAACTGGCGTATTGCGCCAGCGGTGTGCTGCGGGTTGCGGTGGCAGAACCGCTGGCGACCACGACGGGGCGGCCCGGCCTGGAAACCACGACCATCGTGCCGCCGTCCCGGGCGGTCTGGATTCCGCCGGGCGCCCGCCACGCGGTGACGATCCTGGAAGATGCGCAACTGCTCACGCTCTACGTGGACGCCAGCGTGGTTCCACCGCACTGGACGGGATCGCGCGTGCTGATGGTCTCGCCCCTGCTGCGCGAACTCATCCGGGCCATGGACCAGCCGCATCTGCAGCACGACACCGGGGCGCAACGGGCACTGTGCACCCTGGTCATCGTCGAGATGGACCGCGCCGCCACCCAGTCGCTGGGCGTGCCCATGCCCAGCGCCAGCCACGGCGACCGTCGCCTGCGCGCCCTGTGCGAGGCGGTGTTGAACAACCCGGCCCGCCACGCCACGCTGGCGGGCTGGGCGGCGCACAGCGGCGCGAGCGAGCGCACGCTGGCGCGTCTGTTCCGTTGTGAACTGGGCACCGGCTTTCAGCGCTGGCGCCAGCAGGTGGTGCTGGCGCACGCGTTGCCCATGCTGGCGCGGGGTGTGTCGGTGGGGCGCGTGGCGCAAGCCAGCGGGTACGCCAGCGAAAGTGCCTTCTCGGCGATGTTCAAAAGCGCGATGGGGCAACCCCCTACCAGCCTGGCTCCCCGCGGTCAGGCGGTCTCCGCCTCGACGGCAGCCGCTTGAGTCTGCGCGAGCGAGGACAGGGCTTTTTCCACCACGGGACCGGACGCCACGAGGCGCAACAGGCGCCTGCTCACCAAGCGCTCGCACACCCGGCGGGTCATGGAATGGGAGCGCCCGCCGCGGCTGACGAACATGAACAGGGTGCCACGCGCGCTCGCCCAGATCAGCTGCGCCCGCAACCACTCCTGATGGGAGTAGAGGTCCACCCACCGGCCCTCGTGAAGACCGGCCAGAACGGACGAGGCATCCTTGTTCCAGCCGAGGTCTGCCGCCTCGATGCCAC
>JAGXRS010000351.1 GCA_018335615.1 Hydrogenophaga sp.
ACGGAACTCAAAGTCGACGACCCACACCGTGGTGAAGTCATCGAGTCGCATCAAATTTCCCCGCGCAGGCCCCGGACGATGGGGTGGTCGAGCGACGTGATGAGCTTGTCGCGGAAAGCCAGGTTGAGGATTTCGCGCATCGACAGGTCCGGCCACGTCGGTTCGTCCATCTTGGCTGTCGGGACGCGGATTTCGTAGGCACCCAGGGACTGGCTGGACACGACCTTGACCCAACCGAGTTGCGCCGCTTTCGCTGCCGTATGGGCGGACTGCGCCCAGGGGTTCAAGCGGCCGTCTTCCGAAGGCAGGCTCACGGGCCACAGGCACAAGGTGCCGTCCCGGGTGATGTACAGGTACAGCATCATCGGTCGAACGTCGTCCGCCAGCTCGCCGTACAGGTCCGGGTGCACAAAGTACACATCGCCTGTGTCTTGCATGGTCAGGGTGAGTACCTGGACCTGCCATTCGGCACCACTGCGCACGCGCAGCCAAAGCTGCTTGTTGGGCTTGCGGGCGGGCACCGTGGTAATGACTTTTTTGACCCCAGCCAACTGGCTGAAGTTTTGGGTCAGGGTCAGCTTGGTCAAGTCCAAGTCGGTGTTCAAGCCGACGCTGGTCGGCGCGGCCATTGCCGCTGCGATGGCCGCATCAGTCGCATCAGTCGCGTCAGTCGCGTCAGTCGCGGCAGTCGCGTCAGCATACGGTTGATGAGGATTGATGTTGGTTGTGGTCATACGAATCTCCTAGAACAAACCAGCAAGCCGCTGGCGGGGCTCATCAGTCCCCGTCAGGTGTCGGCCTGACCGTCAGGTGCTGATGAGACGTCTAGCGAGAGCTCGGCCGGAAGTTGGGCTTTCCCCCAAAAAGCCCTAACAAATCCCAAATCAGATCCCAGCAGAACAGCCGAGCAACTGGACCTGCGGGTCTCAGCCACAGGTAGGTGGCTGCCAGTGCCACACCTGCTCCATCTCCTCATAAATCTAAGAAAAGGTATCCAGCACCACTTCAGGTTCCAGCCCCCCGGCGTTACCTGGCGTGCCCCGTGCTGGGCACGCATGAAGACGCTCGGCACATGAGATGCCCGGGGGCCTCCAGAGCGGCCCTTTGCCGTCTTCGGAGGCCACTGAATAAACAGAGATCCCTACAGATTGCACTCAGCGGTTGAGCTGGGTGCAGTCCTTCTAGTTCGCCGATGAGTTGTCGGTGACGCTCGCACCCCTAGCCCCTGAGTCATCTCGGGGGCTCCATGTCTTTCCAAACCAACCAGTCTCAACAAACCAGCAACCAAACCAACCTTAGCCATTCCAACCGCCCCGCCTTCCGCGTCATGGAAATGTTCGCGGGCATCGGCGGATTCCATCAGGGTCTGCAACGGGCCAACAGCGCCATGCGCGCACTGGCACACCCTGCCTCCTTCCAGGTCGTCTGGGCCAACCAGTGGGAGCCTTCGCGTAAGGCACAACACGCGGCCGACGTTTACACCAAGCGAACCGGCCTTCAGGTGGTCAACCGCGACATCAACGACGTGCTGTCCGACAGCGCCGAGCTGCAGCGCCTTGACGACCTGGCGCCGAACATGCTTATCGGCGGCTTCCCCTGCCAGGACTACTCCGTCGCGAATACGGGTGCAGCCGGGCTGGCGGGCGCCAAGGGCAGTCTCTGGTGGTCAATTCACCAAATGCTCCAGCAGCGCCTCGACGCGGGTGCCCCCATCGAGACCGTTCTGCTTGAGAATGTAGACCGCATCCTTGCATCCCCCAAGGGCGCCCCTGGGAGTGACTTTGCTGTCATCCTGGCCAGTCTGCAAAGCCTCGGCTACGCGGTCATGTGGCAGGTTGTCAACGCCGCCGACTACGGGTATCCCCAGCGCCGCCGCCGTTGCTACATCCTGGCGTTCCATGAGACCACCGGCCAGCACGCTGAGTGCGTCGATGCCGCCGACCAGGCCCGCGCCTGGCTCGTTCAGCGCTCCCCGTTGGCGCGGGCTTTCCCGGTGCAAGCTGATGGGCGCCTGGCATCGTTTGACTTGGGGGACGACTTTCAAGAGGCCCAGCGTCAATACCGGACCACTTCCGCAGGCAAGACTCAGTTCGGTAGCGCGGGACTGTGTGTGGGCGGCCATGTCTGGACCATCCCGACGAAAGCGGCGTCCGTGTCTGACTGCACTGAGTTCGTTGGTCAGCCCTTGCCACTCACCCTGGGTGATGTCGTGGCTGGCACGCAGCACGTACCTGCTAGCTGCTTCATTGACGACGGGGAGCTGCAGCGGTGGACCTACCTAAAAGGTGCCAAGTGCATCCCTCGGGTGGCCAAGACTGGCTACGAGTACAACTTCACCGAAGGGGCGATGCCGTTTCCTGACCGCCTGGACAGGGCCGCGAGGACCGTCATTACGAGCGAACTCGGGGGTGCCGCGTCTCGGACACGCCATGTCGTGCGCCACAGCGACGGTCGCCTGCGCAGGCTGAGCGCCGAAGAGCTGGAGGCCACGTTCCAGTTCCCTCGGGGTTACACGAGCGGGCTGAGCGATGCTCAGCGCTCGCTGCTGCTTGGAAATGCGGTGATGCCAGGTGTCATCGAGCGCCTCGCACGGGTAATTGCTGCCTGATACGGACCACCCTCAAGCAAAACGGGCGCCTACGGGCGCCCGTTTTACATCTTGCTCAGATCGTGTTTGCCAGCTACCGACAGGTTGACGCACGGACTGTTGTCGTAAGTGGCCTGCCGTGTGCTGATGAAGACGAGCGGCTTTGCGCTCACCTACACTGCTTCATAGGGCATGCCCCCGAAGTCACGACCATAGAATTCCGGTTATGAGAATCATCACGGCTAACCTCAACGGCATCCGGTCTGCGGCAACAAAGGGTTTCTTTGAGTGGCTACCGCACCAAAGAGCCGACGTACTGGGAGTGCAAGAAATCAAGGCGCAGGACGATGTGGTGGAAGGCACCTTTTGCCGCAGCGAGTGCGGTCTGCAGGGCCACTTTCACTACGCGCAGAAGAAGGGCTATTCAGGCGTGGGCCTTTACACGCGTGAAGAGCCCAGTGAGCTAATCGTAGGGTTCGGCGTGCCAGAGTTCGATACCGAGGGGCGCTGGGTGGAAAAGCGCTTCGACAAGCCAGGGCGCAGGCTTAGCCTGATTTCCTGCTACTTCCCAAGCGGTAGCAGCGGCCCAGAGCGCCAGGAGGCCAAGTTTCGCTTTCTCGAAGTAATGCTGCCGCATTTGATTGCCCTAAAGGCCGAGCGCGAGTTCATCCTTGTGGGTGATGTGAACATCGCCCACAAGGAAGCCGATCTCAAGAACTGGAAGAGCAATCAGAAGAACTCCGGCTTCCTCCCCGAAGAGCGCGCCTGGATGACCCAACTGCTGGGCTCCGACAAGGGTCAGGTCGGGCTGGTAGACGTGTACCGTCGGCTGCATCCCGACACCACCGATGACTGTTACACCTGGTGGAGCAACCGGGGACAAGCCTATGCCAAAAACGTCGGTTGGAGACTTGACTACCAGATTGCGACTTCAGGCTTGGCTGCACTAGCGCGATCAGCACATATCTACAAAGAGCAGAAGTTCAGCGACCACGCGCCCCTGACAATCGACTACCAGTTAACGCTGTGAACCTCAAGGGTTACACCGCCAGAAGGACGTGATTTTTGCTACTTAGCGTTAGTTGGCGGCTAATATCAGCAAACCACAAACGATGATTCCAACCCCAAAAGCACGCATCCTCCAGTGCTGCGTTTCTTTGAAGACCAGCATGGACAGGGCCGTGGCCAGCACTATGCCTGCGTTGGTGAAAGACACCGCCTCGGCCGCCGTCAGGCTGCGCATGGCGTGCATAACCAGTGCATAGGCCAAACCGATGCACAGACCACCCACGAGCATGGGCAGCCACCCAATACGGCGCGCGGGCACCCATAACCGCTGATGTCTGAACATGCGCCAGGTCAGCGCAGCCCAAGCCGACGCGTACCCCACGGATATGAACCCCACGAGCCCCATGAAATCGGGGATGTGCTGGGTGGCGGCTTTGTCACTCAAAGAGTAGACGCTTGTGGCCACCATGGCCAAGACGGCCCAGGGCAGCGCTTGGCGGTCGGACCCCTGTCGGGCACTGCTGGCCATGACCCAGAGACCCAACACGCTGATGCCGATCCCCAGCCAGGCAATCGCGGGCAGCGTTTGTCCGAAAAATGCGCTGCCCCACAAGGCAATAAGCAAGGGCGAACTGCGCACCAGCGGGTATACGAGGGCCACTGGGGCACGCTCGTAAGCCCGAGCGAGACCAATGAAATACACCGTGTTGGCGGTGGCAGAGACCAGCAGGAGTGCCAAGAGACCTGCATCCCAATGAGCGTGGCTGAACAAAGACCACCAACCCCAGGGGGCCAGCAACACACCATGGGCCAGCAACACCCACCACAGGGGGTTGGCTTCCCGAGGTAAGTAACGCGCCATCAGATTCCAGGTCACATGCATGGCGACCGAGAGAGTCAAGGCCCAGGCGGCACTCATCTCGGGTGCGCTGTAAGGTCGATGCACAACCCGTCGCGTGCAAACTGGACACCTTCTGGCAAGTCAGGCCGCTCGGACAGCAACCAGTCGTCCACAGCATGGCTGAGGTGGGTGAGCCAAGTGGTTTGGGCACCGGTCTGTTCCCCACACGCTATTGCGGCATGCCAGTCGTTGTGGTTTTTGGGGAGGTCTTTGGGTGGGTACGAGCAGTCGATGGCCAGCTGGAACGGCCCCCACCCCTTCAAGAATTCCGCTGTGGAGGGCGGCAGACCGTGGGTATCGGTCAGGTAAGCCCAGCGGGAATGCTCGGGTCCCTCGATGGCGTAGCCCAGTGTCGGCTTGGAGTGGATCAACGGTAACGGTGTCCAGCGCAGCGGTCCAATCCGAAAGGGCTCGTGCTTGTGAACAGTCTCAAACTTCAACAAGCCGGGGTGTTTGAACAGATCGGCGCACCCCTCACTGTCGGGCGGGCCATACACTGTGATGGGCTTACCCTTACCCCAGCGCAGATGAAACAGCCCCTGCACATGGTCTGGGTGGTAATGCGTCAGCACAACAGCATCCAACGAGCCGGGCGGAAAGCGGTCGTGAAGGTCCATCAAACCAGCGTCGATCAACACCCGTGTGCCAGCGGTCTCCACCAATGCACTGCACGGACGGCGGATGTGCAGGGGGTCTTGATGCGCCAACTGGCAGGCAGCACATGTACAACCGTACAGCGGCACCCCCCCGGCTGCGCCTGTTCCCAGAAATGTCACACGCATGCAGGATGCTCCCGTCGCTGCTGGGGGCAGCGGTCAACGATGGCGCGAACCAGTAGCTCTCCCGCCTCTTGCACGGTACCGTTGTTGTGCACCACGATGGCGTCAGCCCAGCGCGACCCTTGCAAATCACGGTGACGCTTCAGGCGCTGTTCGACCGCCTGCGCATCTTCCCGGCCTCTGGCCAACAAGCGCTGACGTAACACCTCGGACGAGACCTCAATGCAGACAGGCAGCAACTCGGGATACAGGCGTCGAGCCTCGGCGAGGTACTCGCGCGAGCCGTTGACCACCACATGGATGCCTTTGGCCAGCCACTGGTTGATCTCGATGCCGATACCGTATTGCAGGCTGTGGCTGGCCCAATGCATGGCGAACAACTTCCCCGCTAGACGCGCAGCAAACTCGTCGGGCGTAAGGGCGATGTGGTTTTCTCCGCCGGCAGCGGCCGGGCGGGTGATGTAGCGATGCGCAAAGCACACCCCCGGTTGGCCAGCCAGTTGCTCGCGCGCGTAAGCCATGAGCGTGTCCTTGCCACTGCCCGACGCACCGACGACGTAGATGAGGCGTGCTGTCATCGCAATGTCCTCAGGCATGGTCAAAGTGCGCGGCCAGTGAGGGTACTCCGCCCGACCACACGCGTTCGGCCTGCGGTAGCCCGCCCAGGGTTCTGACGGCAATCAGGTCCGCACGCTTGCCCAACGCGATCTCACCACGGTCATGCAGGCCTGCGGCCCGAGCTGGATTGCAGGTCACGAGCGCAATGGCTTCGTGCAGCGCAATGCCGGCCAGGTCAGGCAATTTCATCACCGAAGGCAGCAGCGCTGCGGGTGAATAGTCACCACACAGGCAGTCCGCTACGCCAGCCAAGACTGCATCGAGGGCACGCATGTTGCCAGACTGGGACTTACCTCGCAGGATGTTGGGCGCGCCAAACAAAGTCGCCAGCCCTTGGGCCCTCGCCGCCTGGGCAGTCTCCAGGTTCACGGGGAACTCGGACACAACTGCCCCCAGGGCCTTGACGGTATCGACCTTCTGCGGACTATCGTCATCGTGGCTGGCAATCGAGACCCCGCACTCGCGAGCCAATTGCGCCAGTTGCTCCATGCGCTGCATGGCACCTTCGGCGGCCTTGGCCTTTTGCGCCAGGATGTCGTCGATTTGCGCGGCGTCGGTCTTGTAAGTCTTAGCGAGGTAGGCCCGGTACGCTTCAACATCACGAAACTGCCCCTGCCCAGGACTGTGGTCCATGAAAGACATCAGGTGAGCATGACGGTCTTTGAGCAACGCCGACAGGACCGCAGGCGCCGTCTCGTCGGTCACCTCATAGCGCACATGTACCCGGTTATCGACGAGCGCATGCGCTTGCCAGTCGCCAATGGCGCGGGCAATCTCAGCAGCGAAGGCGTTGTTGCGCACACCCAGCTCGTGGTTGGCAAAGGACAGCGCATGAAACACGGTGGTAATACCGGCTGCTGCGTTGCGCTTGTCAGCCTGCGCGCAGGCAAATTCCAGCGGAAAGTGCACACCTGGACGCGGCTCGACTTCTTTCTCCATGGCATCACAATGCAGATCGATCATCCCCGGCATCAGGGTACGGCCAGAGAGGTCAATCTCTGTGGCACCCGCAGCGCTGGCCGGGTCGAACGCAGCGATGGTATCGCCCTCGATGAGTATGGCGACGTCGTCGCGGACTTCGGTGGGAAAGACCACGCGGGCGTGGGTTAGCAGGGTACGCTTCATGATGCAAGAGGCTCCAGCATGGTTGCGGCGGCGATGGGTGGCTTCAGGGTGACGACCCGGTCGGCCAGGCGTTCAACGAGTTCGGGGTGGTGAAAGATGGCGAGCATGGCCACGCCTTCGGCCTTGATGGACTGCAACAGTTCGACCACCCGGTCGGTAGTGGCCGGGTCCAGGCTGGCAGTGGGCTCGTCGAGCAACAGCAGACGTGGCCGAGCAATCAGCCCCCGGGCCAGGTTGACGCGCTGTTTTTCGCCACCCGAGAAAGTGGCTGGTGGCACGCCCCACAAACGTTCGGGCACGTTTAGCAAGGCAAGCAATTCGCGGGCACGTTCGGCAGCGACGTCGCGCCGGGTGCCGCGCGTGACCAGCGGCTCGGCCACTACCTCCACCGCCGTTTTGCGTGGCAGGCAGTGGAGAAATTGGGTTACAAAACCCAGCTCCTGCTTGCGCAGCTCGAGCATGCGGTGTTCGCTGGCCTGAGCCAGATCGGTGAGACTGCCCTTGGCGTCGCGGTAGACGATGCGACCGCTGCTGGGCAGGTAGGTACGGTAGATGGCCTTGAGCACCGACGATTTGCCGGCGCCGGTCGGGCCGACCAGGGCGGTCAGTTCGCCGGCAAAGACCTCCAGCTGCACTTGTGCGCAGGACGGAATCAACTTGTTTTGGTCGTGCAGTTGGAACTGCTTAGACAGGCCGTCGATTTTGAGTATGGCTTCTTGCATGGTCTGTCCTCAGAGGGCCGATGCCACCAGGCGCTGGGTGTAGGCGTGCTGGGGGTCTTCCAGAATCTGGTCGGTCAGCCCCGATTCGATGATGCGGCCGTACTTCATGACGATGGTGCGACCGGTGAGCAGGCGGATCACGCCCAGATCGTGGGTCACCACAATCATGGCGGTGCCCAACTCCTGCTGGATTTCCAGAATCAGGTCGAGGATGCGCGCCTGCACCGACAAATCCAGCCCGGTGGTGACCTCATCGAGGTACAGCAGCGGTGGTTGGGTGGCCAGCGCCTTGGCAATCTGTACCCGCTGTTGCATGCCGCCTGAAAACTTCTTGGGCGACTCATCCATGCGCTCGGGCAGCACCTCGGTGCGTGCCAGCAGTCGACGTGCGCGCTCACGGATTTCACCGTAGTGGGACAAGTCGCTCATCAGCAGCCGCTCGGCGATGTTGCCGCCGGCTGAAACGTTGAAGTTCAGCCCGAGGTGCGGGTTCTGGTACACCATGCCAAAGCGGTGGTTGCGCAACCAACGTTGTTGCGCAGCGTTGAGGGCAAACATGTCCCATTGCCGCTCACCGTCAAAGAACAACGCCTCGCCGGCCGTTGGCGCGTCGTCGAAGAACAGGGTCTTGACCACCGTGGACTTGCCGCTGCCAGACTCGCCCATGATGCCGAGAATCTCGCCCTCGTGCAGGTCGAAATCGATGCCATGGGAGGCCACGACCGAACCGCAGTGCGGGCAGATGTTGGTGTCCATCTCTGGGCCTGTGCTTTCAATGCACAAGGAGCAGCCTCGACCGTGTATCTTGGTCAGGCCACGGACTTCCAGTATCTTCTTCATGCCTTGACCTCCTGGTCCGCTACGCCAGCGACGACCCCGGTACTCTGAGCGTTTTGGGTCGTCAGCCGGCTGTTGCAGTAATCCGAGTCTGAGCACTGCCAGTGCTTGTGGCCGTCGTCGTCTATCAATTCATCCAGAAAACTGTCGGTGGCGCCGCAGCGCTCGCAGGCGCGGCGCTGGCCGTGGTCATCGGTGAAATCCTCAGTGCGGAAGGGCACGTCGTCGAAGGCCAACGGATCAGCGCGGGTGTAAGGCGGGACCGCATAGATTTTTTTCTCTCGCCCGGCACCCAGCAGAACCAGCGCCCGGTTCTGATGCAATTGCGGCACGTCGTAGCGCGGGATGGGGCTTGGGTCAATCACGTAGTGCCCGTTGATCCTTGTGGGGTAACGGTGAGAAATGGTGATTTCATCGAACTGCACAATGTCCTCGTACAGCTTGGTCAGCAAGCGCGAATAGTCACCCTCTCCGTGCATGACCTTGCGCTTGGCTTCGGAGGGCTCTACCACCACCAGCGGGTCTGGGTACGGCACTTGCAGGATCAGCACCTGCGCTTCGGTCAGTGGTGTCTCGGGAATCCGGTGGCGAGACTGGATCAGTGTGGCCTCTGCCGTGTGCTCGGTGGTGTCCACCCCCGGGCAGGTCAGTTCGACAAAGTGGCGCAGGTTCACCGCGTTGACAGAATCGTCCGCGCCTTGGTCGATCACTTTGAGGGTGTCGCCTTCGCCGATCAGCGACAGCGTGACTTGCAGTCCACCGGTACCAAAACCACGTCCCATCGGCATTTCGCGCGAGGCGTAGGGCGTCTGGTAGCCGGGAATGCATATGGCCTTGAGGATGGTACGTCGCACCTCTCGCTTGGCGTACTCATCCAAGAAGCCGAAGCTGTAGCCGGCCTCGTCCAGGGGCAGTTCGTAGCCGGGGTTCATGGCTGGGCTCCTTCTGGTTGGGACTGCGCCGCAGTGGCCTTGTCCTGCGTCGTACGCAAGCGGTCCATGTCGGACTGGAAGGTCACGTAGTGCGGCATCTTGTAGTGACTGGCAAAGCCCATCGAATCGACACCATCGACGTGCAGCAGCACGAACTCCGGGTCTTCCGATGGATTGCTGGGGCCGTCACGCATGCCCTTTTGCAAGGCACGGTCGAGAATGGCCATAGAAATCGCTTTGACCTCGTTGTGGCCGAAGCAGGCGCCGTAACCCAAGGTAAACGTGGGTGGGCCGTCGGTGGTATCGCCCTCATACATGGCAACTACCTCACATTCGGTCATTAGGACCTCACCAGCCTCGATGGGCTCGCCCGTCACCGGGTGCGGCACCATCACTGGCACATAGCCAACGCGCAACTCGGCGATGGTGGGGTGTACGTCGCCGTAGCCGCGCATGTTGGAATACGCAATCGCCAGCAGCGAGCCAGTTTCGGCCCGCGCCATGGTGGCCAACGCCGCCGAGCGCGGCACAGGGAACACCAGCGGGTCACGGGTGATGTCGAAAGCGCCGTGGGCGCGCCGGGTCAGCGGCGGCAGCAGGCCCTCCTCGCGCAGCGCATCGACCACCTTGGGGTAGGTATCGGGCAGGTTGGCGTCGGGTATGCCGTCCAGAAACCGCCGCGACACCGCGCGGAAGTCCTCGGCAGACTCATGGGCCAGGTCCAGGCGCATCAGGCGCAACGCGTAGTCGTTCGTCGGGCCCAGCATCTGGCCCCCCGGAATGTCTTTGAAAGCACTGGAGATCCGGCGAATCAGGCGCATGCGGCTGGTGTCCTGCACCGGCAGGTCCATCAGCCGTGGTTTGGTCGAGCGGTAGGCACGCAATGCGAACGCCGCCTCTAGAGTGTCTCCCTGCATCTGCTTGATGGCCAATGCCGCCAGACGCGGGTGGTAGAGGCCGCCCTCAGAGACGATTCGCGAGGTCAGCAGCCGCAATTGCTGCTCGATGGCGGAAAGGGATAGGGGTGTACCCTGCTCGCCTTCGGCGCAGCGCAAGGCTTCAACGGCAGATTCGGCGCCGGCAATGGCGCGGCCGCCTCCTTTGATGGCAACGTAACCCATCAGTGCGCTCCTTCCATGGTGACAAGGGTGGTGCGGGGCAACGCCGCGACGGCGTTGTCGCTGACCAGAACGAAGTCCACCCCCATGGGAAAGTGGGCGTTCCATTCGGCGCGCTGCGTCCACCAGGCAGGATCGACGCCACTGACACGCAGTGGTTGCTTGCCACTGATGCCAGGGCCTTGCAGGTTGAGACAGACACCTGTGCCCAGCGCCGACACGGCCAACACCACCGTAGCGCCTTGCTCCGGGTTCTCAAGCGAACCCAGGCGGGGCGTGCCCTCCAGCACCTGCGTGCCTGGGGCCAGGATGAAATCGGCAACCTCCAGGCTGCACATGCGCGCCCCCAGACGCCGCCGGTCATCGCGTTCGAGCAAATGGTGGATATCCGACAGGGTGCAGGCGCCATCGACCAGTGTTCCCAGAATGAGCCGCATGGCATTGCCCTCTGCGCCTTCCAGGGACTGCACCCGTCCGGGGTAAGAGAAGGCCGTCATCAGGCGACGGAACACCTGTTGCTGCCTTGCAGGCAACCAGGCCAGAGCTTCATTCGTCATCGTCTTCCTCCGTGGTGCCCAGCAGGGCAAAGTCCACCCGTGTGGCAGCCAGCAAGGCACGCCGCGTGTGCTGCTCCACCTCAACCACAGCAGCGCCTTCTGTCAGCAAGTCCCGAGCGTCCTCATGGCCTGGCCAGCGCGCCGCCAGCACGCCATCCAGAATGGCCAGGGCTCGGGCGAGACCGGCACGGTCGTCCAGCAGCGTGGCCGCACCCTCGGTGGTTTGGTTTTCAAAGCTCATACGGACATGGGCACGGGCCAGCGGGATTTCGCCGACGAAATAGGTATCACCCAGCGCACTGTCGGTCAGTGGCAGCAGGCCGAGACCCGACTGCGGCAGGTCCAAATCCTCTGCCCGGTAGCGTTGCGCCAGTTGGGTGGCCAGCGCCTGGGTCTGGCGGGCTGGCAGCGCCGACCACAAGCGCAGCCAGTCGGCGCGCGGTGGCGTTTCAATGTCAATGGTCATCAGGGTTGTCCAGTAGTCGTGAGCGTTAGATCAACCGGGCACGCAAGCGCGCTTGCATCTGGTCGAGCACGAACACAAAGATGAAAATTGCAATCAGAATGGTCATGACGTGGCCGTACTGGAACATGTCGAAGCGACCTTTGAGTTCCTGCCCAATGCCACCCGCGCCCACCAAACCGATGACGGTAGCCATGCGCAGGTTGCGGTCCAGGATGTAGGCGGTGTAGGCCACGTATTGGGGCAACACCTGGGGCAACACGCCGTACCAAAGGGTCTTGAGCCGCCCGGCACCGATGGCTTCGAGCGCCTCTTGAGGCTTTTTATCGGCGTTCTCGATGTCTTCAGCGTAGAACTTGCCCAGGAAGCCAGCGGCGTGCAACCCGAGTGCCAACACACCGGCAATCGGACCAAAGCCATAGGCCAGCACCAGGAACAAGGCGACGATCAGCTCTGGCGCCGAGCGCAGCAAGCTGATGAAGCCACGCGCCGTGGTGTACGTGAAGCGACTGGGGCTGTAGTTGCGTGCAGCAAAGTAGGCCAGTGGCACTGACAGCAAAACCGACAGGATGGTCCCCCACAACGCAATTTCCAGGGTTTCAATCATCTTGACGAACACTGTCCACACATACCCCAGCGGCTGCACCAGCACTTCCACCGTTTCGCTGTGCGCTTCCATCTGCAGGGTCTGCAGGTTCATCTTCTGCTCGACACGCTCCTGCATTTCAATACGGGACAGCCAAGGCAACTGTTCCCTGTTCAAGTCCTGGATGCGACCCACTTCTTCGCTGGTTGCCACCACGGGGGGCCACATCGCCTGGCCCACACGGCTGAGGCCACGAACCACCTGGGATTCGTCTGCCAAACCGATTACATTGCCCACAGCTTGTGTGGTCATCACTGCCATCCTGTCCATCTCGGTGCGGTGACCAGTCACCAACAGCAAGACCAGCACCATCAACAACGCCAGCACATGCTTGTGGTTGTAGGGGGCACCTAGATGCCATTGCAAGGTACTACCCTTGGGCGGCACTGGAATCGGGCGGGAGCTCATGCTTGCGCCTTTCATGCCGCCACCCACTGAGGTTCATGGACGAGCGCTTCGGCCTCCTCACCTGCTGGTGTGTCCTCCCAATGGGCGCCCCGGTACAGCGCATGGACACGTTCATCGGTAAATTCCGCGGGTGTGCCATCAAACACCACGCTGCCATCTCTCATGCCAACGATGCGGTCGCCAAATTCACGGGCCAGGTCGATTTGGTGCAGGCTGCACAGCACAGTCGCGTTGCGCTCGCGTGCGGCATCGCGAATCAGGGTCAGAATGTCCCGGGAAATCTTCGGATCCAGACTGGCCACCGGCTCATCGGCCAGTACCACTTCGGGGTCCAGCATGAAGGCGCGGGCAATACCCACCCGCTGCTGCTGGCCACCCGACAGATCCCCAGCACGGCGCCGGAGATGAGCAGGCGAGAGCCCCACCCTGTCCAGCAGCTGGCAGGCTTTCTGGCGGTGTGCGGGCTTGAACCAGCCCGACAACGCGCGCACCGTCGAGACTGCCGGCAGCAGGCCGGCCAGCACATTCGACGCCACACTCATCCGGTTGGTCAGGTTGAAGTGCTGGTGGATCATCGCCACCCGCTGTCGCAGCTGCTTCTGTGTGCTGGTGTTGAACTCGGTACCGTCGATCAACACCCGGCCAGCGGTGGGTTGCATCAACCCATTGACCGCGCGCAGCAACGTCGATTTGCCAGCCCCGGAAGGGCCGAGAATGACGCAGAACTGCCCCCGAGGGATATCGAGCGACACGTCGCTGATCGCCCGGGTGCCATCAGGCCAGACTTTCTGGAGTGATTCAAAGCGGATCATGTCGCTCTCCTCGTATCAGCGGGTGCTGGCTTTTTTCATGATGTCCTGCTTGACCTGGTCGGTGACCATTTCAAACAGCTTGCCGGCGTTAGCCATGTCCTGCTCGCTCACGTTGGCGGTGTAACCGTCGACCTTGCCGCCGCCGTAGCCGCGAATCTGGTCCTTGGTGATGCCAGGCAGTTTTTCAACGTTGTTGAATGCATCGCGCAGCTTGGCCTTGACCGCACCGTCGACCTTGGGGTGGACGGCCAGCGGCGGGTAAGGAATAGGTGCGCTCTTGGCGATGACCTTGACTTTGCTCGGGTCGATGGCCTTGCCGTTGACGGCCTTTTCGAACGAGTCGAAAGAGGCACCTCCCGCGTCCACCAAACCTTCGGCCAGGGCCTTGAGTACGTTGGCGTGGCTACCTGCCATGTTGATGTTGCCCAGGTCTCGCGCAGGCTGAACACCGCCGGCCATCATCATGGCCACAGGCACGGCAAAGCTGGATGTGGAGTTCACGTCGCCCAGCGCCACGCGCTTGCCCTTAAGGTCCGCAACAGAGTTGATGCCACTGTCGACGCGAGCGAACAGACCCGAGTAGTAGACCGACTGGCCCTTGCTGACTGCCAAAGCCAACAGTTCCGAGCAACCTTTGCTCTTCGCTTGTAGGTAAGTCACCGGACCGTACCAAGCGATGTCGGCCGCGCCGTTGCACATGGCCTCAACCACCGAGCCATAGCTCTGGCCCACTTTGATGTCGAACTTAAGGCCTGTGGCCTGCTCGATGGCAGAAAAGATGGGTTGAAAGTCCTTCTTGGTGCCGTCTTCGGTACCGCCGTCGGCCGGCACCAAGATGACACGTAGGGGTTTATTGGCAGTGCCATCGTTTTGCGCTGCAGTGGCGACCATCGGAACGGCCAGCACCGTGGCGCTAATTGCTAACAAGGTGCGCGAAAGGGTTTGTTTCAGATACATTACAAGTGCTCCAGCAAGTGGGAAGACAAAGGGAGAGGTTTGCGAGACCTTCAGGGGTTGATGCGCAGTTGGATCCGGTCTGCACGGAACCGGGTTATGGCGTACTCGACCGGGGTACCATCCCGTTCGTCCACGTTCACACTCTTGACCCGCAGCACCGGTCGGTTCTGCGGCATGCCCAGCATCCTGGCGTCGTCCCCTTGCGGGAGCACCGCCGTCACCAGGCTCTCTGTTCGTCGAATACGGCAGCCGTAGGCGCTGCCCAGCAGACTGTGCAAAGACCCGCTTTCAAAACGGCCCAGCAGGTCTGGAAAGCGTTCGACGGGTACAAAATGGGAAATAAGACACATGGGTCGCTCATCCACTAGACGAAGCGTGTCGACCCAGTGCACTGCATCTCCCTCTTGGATGTTCAGGCGCTGTGCCACCCGGGGTATGGCCCCCAGGGTCTGCTTTCGAAGGATGCGGTTCTCGGTCATGAAGCCGAGCGCGGCCAGGTTCTCGGTGAATCGGGTGGCCTGCCCGATCTGGTAGTCCAGCTGGGCGTCGAGTACGAAGATGCCCAAGCCATGACGGCGCTCCAACAGGCCAGCATCCACCAACTCATCGACGGCGCGGCGCAGAGTGTGTCGGTTCACACCAAACCGCTGTGCCAAGTCGGCCTCGGACGGAAGTCCATCCCCGGGTGCGTATCGGCTCAAGACCTCTTGTTCCAGTTGCTTGGCAATCTGGGCGTACAGGGCAAGACCGGAATCTCTTTCAACAGCGTACAGGCTCATATTTAGTTATCTAGACAAGTAGATAACTAAATCATGCGCTTGATCCATGAACCTTTTGTGACAGGAATTACAGTCGCTACCGCTAGATTTTGCGGGTTTTATGACGCACCTACTACCAGATCGCCACGCCGGCGCTGGCCGAGCACGCCCGCAGCGAGGCCATCTACAAGGGCGAGAAATTCAGCGACCACGCGCCGCTGACGATCGAGTACGACTTCGTGCTGTGAGTCGCTGGGGCCAGCGCGGCCGGCATCCGGTCTTTCACGCAGCCCCTAGCACCAGCACGGCATTCGACCCGCCAAAGGCAAACGAATTCGACAGCATGACGCGCGCAGCCACGCCCTCGCGCGCGGCGTTGGGCACGTAGTCCAGATCGCAGGCCGGGTCGGGCTGCTGCAGGTGCATGGTGGGCAGCGCCACGGCGTGGCGCATGGCCATGAAGGACAGCACACATTCCAGCGCCCCCGCAGCGCCCAGCAGGTGGCCGTGCACCGCCTTGGTGGCGCTGATGGGCAGGCGCTCGGCGTGGCGGCCGAACACGGCGCGGATGGCCGCGGTCTCGGTGCTGTCGTTGGCGGGCGTGCCGGTGCCGTGGGCATTGATGGCGTCCACCTGCTCGGGCGCGATGCCGGCCGATTGCAGGGCGGCTTGCAGCGCGGCGGCCTGGCCTTCCACGCCCGGGCGCGTGATGTGTGCGGCCTCGTTGCTCAGGCCGCAGCCCAGCAGCTCGCCGAAGACGTGTGCGCCACGGGCCTGCGCGCGGTCCCAGGGCTCCAGCACCAGCATGGCCGCGCCCTCGCCCAGCACCATGCCGCTGCGGTTGTTCGAGAACGGGCGGCACGAGGCCGAGGGCTCGTCGGGGTCGGCCGTGGCCACGGTGTGCAGCGCTTCCCAGGCTTTCAGCGAGCCGAGGGACAGGGGTGCCTCGCTGCCGCCGGCCAGCGCCAGGTCCAGCTCGCCGCTGGCCACGCGCCGCCAGGCTTCGCCGATCGCCACCGCCGAGGACGAGCAGGCGGTGGAGTAGGTGAGGTTGGGGCCCCGCAGGCCGTGGGCCATGCCGATCCACGCCGCTGCCGCGTTGTGCATGCCCAGCAGCACGGTGAAGGGTTTGATGCGGTCCGACTGTTCGCCGTAGAGCGTCTGGTAGCCGCTGTCCATGCTCAGCGTGCCGCCCATGCCGGTGCCCACGAAGACCCCGCCGCGCGCCAGGTCCAGCCCGACCAGCGCGCCCTCGGAGGCGGCCACCGCCTGGGCGGCGGCGGTCAGGGCGAGCTGGCTGAAGCGGTCCTGCATGCGGGTCTGGACCGTGTCGTCCGCGGTGGCGAAGTCGGTGGTGGCGGCGATGGGGTGGGCCAGCCGCTGTGTCCAGGGGCCGCTGAGCCGGTGCACGCCCGAGATGCCGGCCCGGGCGCGCTCGAAGGCCTGCGCGGGCG